>JABHXS010000161.1 GCA_018657165.1 Nitrosomonadales bacterium | reverse complement strand
TTACCAGAAAACTGATTTTCTTGGAAAATTGTTGTTGAGTTTAATTCATTTAAAGAGGTATCAAACATTGGCAGCATAGATTGATCTTCATAAGGTGTGTATGTGTAAAAAACTCTAGGCTCAAGTGTCTGGGTAAAATTATGCTCACTAAGCTTAAAAGACCTATCAAAGTATAAACCTGAATCAACGGATACGGTTGGAATAGCTAAACTCTTCTGTGAGGTAGCTGCATCATCAAGATCATAATGCCTAAGATTGGCCATCACCTTTGGCTTTAAGAATCCAAAGCTTGTTTCTATCGGAAATGAAATGCTTGGGGTAGAAGCAAGCCTTGCGCCAGTAGCAATATTATTTGCGGCATTGTTACCCGTATCAAATTGATCATATGAGAAATTCAGATCTGATTGTAAAAATAATGATTGGGCACTTTTATCTTCCCAGTCTTTTTTATAACTTATATTAAAGCTAGGTTTCAGCTCGTATGGTGACGCTGACGTTAAATTCTGAAATTCCTGTACTTTTAAATTTGCTTTAATATCTGATAAATCACCCATTTTTTTATAATCCAAATGTGCGGTTTGCCTCAAGCTAACTTGACTAGTAACGGCAATATTTGTCGACATATCTGCAAAATAGTTATTATCGTTATTTTTAACTTTCTCATACTCAAGCCTGCCGGAAAAACCATTGCCAAAATTATGGTTATGGTTGATATTAAGCAAATATCGATTGTCGATATCGGATTCTCTATCTTTGTTTAAATATTGAATTTGGGATGCTCCAGTAAAATTTTCGCCCATATATCTAAATTCACCATCAAACTGTAAGCCACGCTTTTCCATATAGCGACTTGTTAGGGTTGCGTCATGGGTGGGCGATAAATTAAAGTAGTAGGGGACTGAGGTCTCAAGTCCACTACTGCCTGTTGACCCTGCTGTAGGAAGTAGCCAGCCAGACCTTCTTTGAGAGTTTGTTGAAAAGTCAACATAGGGCGAATACATGATTGGAACACCTTTAAGTGAAAGTTTGGCATCTTTTGCTTTTATATTGCCAGATGATTGGTCGATGATTGTTTCGCTGCTTGTTATAAACCATTCATTTTGTCCTGCCTCACAAGTAGTAATTTTTGCGTTCTCTAATTTCTTTTTATCTTCTCCCTCAAGAAATATTTGGGAAGCTGTTCCTCTGAGCTCTTTATTGAATTTAGAAGTACTATCTTGATTTATATTTGCAACAAAAGACCCATTTGCAATGGACCCTGTATTTTCAGCTAGTGACATTTCAAGCTCTGAACCTTTAAGCTCAAGGTCAGGCGTGGTAATTTTAATTTTGCCTTTAGCATAGAGCTCTTCAGATATTTGATCATACTCTATAAAATCAGCCGTTATTGATTGATTCCCCTTTAAAATTGTGGCACTTCCTGAAGCTCTGAGCTTTCTATCAAGAATACTTTCTAAAGAATCAGCCTCTATAATGATATCGTTTGTAGTTGTGTTTTTAATAGACGAAGACGCATCTTGAGTTCTTTCATCAGCAAATAAATTTATGTTTTGTAAAGAAAAAAACATAAACAAAAAAAACCAGAATTTTTTTGTTCTTAAATTCAAATTATACTAAACCTGATATAGTCTTTTTAAGCATATAAATTTTTATTCAATCTTAGTCTTTTATTTTAAAAACTAATATATAAATCAGTGAGTTGTGGATTATAACTCATGTAAATTAAAAAAGAACTTATTTATTAAAAAGAGAAATTCGTTTGAACAGTAAAAAAAGAACAGATTTATTAAAGGATTGGCTCTCAAAAATAATGAAAGTAGATTTTTCTATTTCCCCTGCCTCGAGTGACGCAAGCTTTCGAAGGTACTTTAGGTTACAAACATATAAAGAAAGTTTCATAGTTATGGATGCTCCTCCGCATAATGAGTCAATTGAGGCCTTTTTAAAAATTGGAAATATGATCAAAGCAAGTGATGTTAATGTCCCGGACATATTTGAATACGATAAATCATTAGGGTTTATCTTGATGCAGGATTTTGGAAATGATACGTACCTAGGTGTTTTAAATGATAAAAATCAGCAGCATTTATACACAGATGCAATTGACTCCCTTATAAAAATGCAGAAATTTATAAAAAAAGATTTATGCCAAAATTACACACAAAAAATACTTTTTGATGAAATGGTTTTATTTATTGAGTGGTACTTAAAAAAATACAAAAAATATAATTTAAGTAGAAAACAAGAAGAGGAATTAACAACTTATTTTGCCAAAATTAGTGAAAAAGTATCAAATCAGGAAAGGTTTTTTGTTCATCGTGATTACCATAGTCGGAATTTGATGTGCCAAGAATCAAATAACCCAGGAATTTTAGATTTCCAAGATGCTATAGCAGGTCCTTTGACTTATGACCTTGTTTCACTGCTTAAAGATGCCTACATTGAATGGGATGAAGAGGTTATTTTAGATCATTCGATTAGATATTGGGAAAAGGCTAAAACAAATAAGTTAATCACAAATTTAGAATTTTCAAATTTCTATAAAGATTTTGAATGTATGGGTATTCAGAGACATCTGAAGGTTTTAGGAATTTTCGCACGACTATCAATTAGAGACAAAAAAAATCAATATCTCAAAGACATTCCATTGGTTGAAAAGTATTTAATGGATGCAACTGAGAGATACCGGGACTTTCATCATTTAAGAAATTTTTTGGATAAGGTGATTAAATGAAAGCAATGATACTTGCAGCAGGGCGAGGGCTAAGAATGGGAAGTCTTACCCAAAACTCCCCTAAACCTTTAATAAAGGTAAAGGGTAAGTCTTTAATTGAATGGCATTTAAATAAATTAAGTGAGGCAGGTTTTCGTGATGTTGTTGTTAATGTATCCTACTTATCAGATAAAATTATTGAGTTTATAGGGGATGGCTCAAAGTGGAAGTTAAATATCACTATTTCTGAAGAGATTGAAGCTTTAGAAACTGCTGGAGGAATAAAGAAAGCACTTAAATATTTGGGTGCCGAGCCTTTCGTAGTTATTAACGCTGATATTTATTCTGCTTATAACTACAAAAATCTTGAAATTAAAACCCTTGAAAATAAAAGCATGGGTTATTTGGTTTTAGTTAATAATCCGAATCATAATCCAGAAGGAGATTTTGGCCTATTGAGAAATGGGTGTTTAACCATGCATGCGAATAGTCTTTTGACCTTCTCTGGCATTGCTATTTATGACCCTAAATTATTTTCTGAGTTAACGGAAGGGAGTAAAATGAAATTATCACCAATATTAGAGAATGCGATTAATAAAAATTATATTAAAGGTGAATTATTTGATGGAGAATGGTCGGATATAGGAACGCCGGAGCGATTAAATATAATTAATTCAAAAAATTAAATCTATGAAGAATTATAAAGAGTTTCAAGGTAGGAGAAAAAAACTCTCAAATTTGTTAGGTGGCGGGGTAGCAATAATAATAAATTCTAAGGAGTCTATTAGAAATAGAGATTGCCACTATCCATTTCGTTCTGATAGTTATTTTCATTACCTTTCAGGATTTCCAGAGCCAGAAACAGTGATAGTAATTTTTGGTGGAGACAATCCCAAGTCAGTTATTTTTTGCCACCCTAGAGATGAGATAAAAGAGATTTGGAATGGTCATATATATGGGCCTAGCCAGGCTTGTGATGTGTTCTTATTTGATGAAGGGTATCCATTGCCAGAGGTAAAAAAACTTCTTCCAAAGATGATAAAAACAAACAAACCAATATTTTTACTGCCATCGCTAGGGATTGAAGAAAAATACTACGGAGATCAAATTTTAAGTACTGGGTGGTTCAAGGATAATAGTAAATCAATAGAGGATTTATCAGAATTATTGGATGGTATGAGGGTTGTTAAAAATGATTTTGAAATTAATTTGATGAAAAAATCGGCAGATATTGCAGCCAATGCACATATGCAAGCGATGAAATTAACTAAATCTCATAAATATGAGTATGAGATTGAAGGTGAAATTCTAAAGCAATTCTTTCAAAGTGGCGCCCGCAACCCTGCGTATTCATCTATTGTTGCCTCTGGGATTAATGCATGCACTCTTCACTATATAGAAAATAACTCTGAGTTAAGGAATGGGGATTTACTTTTAATAGATGCTGGGTGTGAAATAGAAAATTATGCTTCGGATATTACAAGGACTTTCCCGGTGAATGGTAAATTCTCTTTAGCCCAGAGAGAAATTTATCAATTGGTTTTGTCAGCCCAAAAAGCTGCTATAGAAGAAGTTAAAGTTGGAAATTTTTTTGATGACCCCCATAAAGAAGCCCTTAAAATAATTGTTGAAGGTTTAATTAATTTAAATATCTTAACCGGATCAATCGATGAAATTTATGAAAAGGAATTATATAAAAAATTCTTTATGCACAGAACAAGTCATTGGCTTGGATTGGATGTGCATGACGTAGGCAAATATTTATCAAAATCAGAAAAGAACCAGGCTGTAAAGTTAAGCAAGGGGAATGTGCTTACGGTCGAACCGGGGTGTTATATCAGACCATCTGACGATGTCCCAAAAGAATTTTGGGGAATAGGGGTAAGGATTGAGGATGATGTATTAGCAACTACAGATGGCCATGATGTATTAAGTAAAAATGCACCAAAAGAGATTGAGGAACTTGAAGCAATTATTGGGTCAACAAATGTCTGATTCTTCGATTATAGGAGGAGGGCCAGTTGGGCTCATATTTGCAATACTAAATCATTCACATACAAAGAAGATTCATATTTTTGAAGCTAAAAAAAAGGATTTTTTTAATCAAGATACCCGAGCTCTTGCTCTATCAAATGGGAGCCGGGTTATTTTGGAAGAAATTGGTGTCTGGGATCGGTTAAAAAACAATATAACTAGAATAAAAAAAATACATACCAGTCAAGTCGGGGTTTTTGGAAGGACATTGATGGAAGCTGGGGAGTTTAACGAGGAATCGTTAGGTTATATTGTTTCTTATGGAGATTTAATACAGGCCCTTAAAGATATGATAGAAAGTCTGAGTAATGTCAGAATATCTTTTGATACAAGGGTTACTAAATGTGTCGACAAGGAAGGCAAGCTCAACCTTTCACTTCAAACCGAAAATAAAATACAAAAATTTCAAAGTGAATTTGTTATTTTAGCTGATGGCGCAACTGATAAAATTGAGGGATTAGAGCTAAATAAAAAAACAAAACAATTTGATCATTCGGCGATAGTAACAAAAGTATTAACTGAGTTTCCACATAAGAATGTAGCTTATGAGAGGTTTGCACCTGAAGGGCCAATTGCCTTATTACCCAATAAAAAAGATAAATTTTCATTGGTTTGGACAGGACCAAGTAAATATATAGATGAGCTTGAAAAATTGAGTGACAAAAGTTTTTTAAATCATCTTCATGGAAGCTTTGGCGATCGAGTTGGGAATTTTATAGAGTGTGACAGTAGAGCCACCTTTATTTTGAAACAAACATATGTTGAGGTGTTGCATTCAAATATTGTTGCCCTTGGCAATGCATCTCAAACTATGCATCCTGTTGCGGGGCAAGGATTAAATACAGGCATTAGAGATGCATACAAACTTAACAAGTCTCTTATAGAATCAACACACACAAAAACTTTAATAACCCTTCTTGATGAATACAAACACTCAAGAGCTAGTGAGCGAAAAAAGATACTTAATTTTACAGAGATGCTTGTAAAGGGCTTCTCTAGCGATTTAATTGGCCTAAAAAGAGCTAGAGGTTACGCACTTTCTTTATTAGATATTACAAAACCTATAAAAAAATCCTTTGTAAGAAAGATGAGCTATGGTGAGTGATATTCAAAATAAAGTTGTCATTATTGGGGGTGGCTTAATTGGAAAGCTTCTTCATCTTATGCTGATATCTAGAGGGTTTGATATCAGTCACTTTGAAAAGGTTTTCAAGGAAAAAAATAGAACCTTTGCACTATCGCCATCTTCGGTAGACTGGCTCAGATCATTAGAGTTACCTTCATTATTTTTCGATTCACTAACAGAAGTAAAAAGTATGAAAATTTTTGATAGCACTATAAGTAATTCGATAACGCTTAATGCTGAAGATGTAACTAAACCTGCTTTAGCCTATATGGCAAATGAAAAAGATCTTAATGAGGCAATCAAAAAAAAACTTAATAAGAAAACGAATTTTAAAAAAATACTTTCTGATTTTGTTATTCAAGGTGAGCAAGACCATGTACGTTTAAAGCTAAGCAATGAACAACATAAAGCTTCGATCATAATTGCATGTGATGGCTCTAAGTCATTAGTAAGAAAAAAAATATCAATTAAGTCATCAGAACATGATTTTAATCAAACCGCCCTATCATTTGAGCTTAAAGTTAAGGCTGGTAAGCAGAATGAGGCAAAACAATTTTTTTTGAAAGATAGCATTTTAGCGATATTACCAATTAAAAAAGGGATAGTTTCTATTGTTTGGTCATGTAGTTCTCAATTTTTTGAAAAATTAAATAATTACGATGATGAAGCTATAGAAAATGAATTAAATCTAATTATAGGTAAATTTTACAAGGAAATTAAAATAGTCTCAAAAAAGGAGTGTTTTCCGCTTTTTATGAATAGAGTCGAAGGCATATTTAAAGATCGTGTTTTACTTGTTGGGGATGCGGCACATTCTATTCACCCTATGGCAGGCCAAGGTTTAAATTTAGGGATAAGAGACATTATTGATTTGGAAAGAATTATTGATAAAAGAGACTATATGGATATTGGTTTGAAGGGCTTTCTTCGTAAGTACGAGAGAGCAAGAAAGGAAGATGTGGTTCAGATGGGATTTTTGACTCTAGGCCTCAACTGGATTTTCTCAAACAAATCATCTATTGTAAGTAGTATTATCGGAAGAGGTATGGGCATGGTAGATAAATCAAAATTTCTAAAACAACAGCTTATTAAAAAGGCTATTTCATGATAAGAATTATCCTAATATTTTTTTTAATTTTTAGTAACTTAATTGCTAACGCGGGCGAAAAGGAATTAAGAGAAATTATAAAGAAAACTTATCCAGAGTTAACGGTTATGAGTATTCAAAAAACTAACTATAACGATCTGTATGAGATCTTTATTGGAGGCCAAATAATTTATAGTGATGAAAACTTTAACTTTTTAATAGTTGAGGGTAGGTTGGTTGATCCAAAAACTAAGGCTGATTTAACCTCGGCAAGGCTTAAAGAATTAAATAAAATAGATTTTGATAGCTTGCCTTTTAGAAATGCCATTAAAGAAATAAGAGGTGATGGCAGAAGCCGTATTGCAGTTTTTTCTGATGTAGACTGCCCATTTTGCAGAAAACTAGAGAAAGAGACTATATCTAAATTAAAAGACGTAACAATCTATACCTTTCTTTACCCCTTAGCCATTCATCCAGATGCTAAGAAAAAGTCAAAAAAAATATGGTGCGCAGAAAATAAATTAACTGCCTGGAATAATTATATGATAAATAATGACCTTCCAAAAAATGATGGTAGTTGTGATACACCTATCGAAGAAAATTTGAAGTTAGCTAGGAAGCTAGGGATATCTTCAACTCCTACTATTATTGTGTCTAGTGGAAGAAGGATTGAGGGGGCATTGCCGTATGAGGATATTAAAAAATATATTCAGTAATTTTTTTTGTAAAATGGCTTGACTTTTATTCTTCACTAGAGTTAAATTCGGTTCAGGTGTTTGGTTTATATCGTATTAGTCGTTTTCCTAGGTTTATAATCTACAAACAACACATACAGTAAACGATTCTTTAGGGGCCTCCCAAATTAGTAAAGGAAGTATCGTAATGGCAACAGGAACAGTAAAATGGTTTAATGATTCAAAAGGTTTTGGTTTTATCACTCCAGATGATGGTGGTGATGATTTATTTGCTCACTTTTCAGCAATCGTAGAAGAAGGATACAAGAGTTTAAAAGAAGGCTCTCGTGTGAACTTTGAGGTAACTGAAGGTCCAAAAGGCAAACAGGCTTCAAATATCCAAAAAGCTGACTAGTAAACAAAGGGTTCTTCGGAACCTTTTTTTACATATTTGCGATTATTTCTGTTGCAAAGTCGGAAGTAGTCAATGCTTCGCAACCCTTAATTTGGGATGCTAGATCTATCGTAATTTTATTTTCCTTCAATGTCTTCTCAAAAGCTCCTGATATTACATAGGATGCTTCTGTCCACCCCATATACTCAAGCATCATTTGTGCGGATAAAATTAAAGAACTTGGGTTCGCTAAATTCTTTCCTGCGATGCTGGGTGCAGTTCCATGTGTAGCCTCAAATATACTGGCTCTATCTGATATATTAGCTCCAGGGGAAATACCTATCCCTCCCACTTGAGCAGCCAGTGCATCAGAAGCATAATCACCATTGAGATTTAAAGTAGCCACGACGTCATGATCCTTTGGATTGAGTAAAATATCTTGCAAAAAAGCATCTGTAATCATATCTTTTATTACGATTTTTTTGTTTATAGCATCTATTTTTTTATCTGTTGGTATTTCGTAAAATCCAAGGTCATTTTTTTTTGCGCCAAATTCTTTTTCTGCTAATTCATAACCCCATTCTTTAAAGCCACCCTCAGTAAATTTCATGATATTGCCTTTATGAACAAGTGTGACAGATTTGCGGTTATTGTTTATTGCGTATTCAATGGCTTTACGAATCAGTCTTTGGCTACCTTCTTTCGATACGGGTTTTATGCCAATAGCAGTTGAAGTAGGAAAGCGTATTTTGTCTTTATCACCAAACTCACCAAGTATTTCTATAATTCTCTTTGCCTTGTCTGATTCTGATGCATATTCAATGCCGGCATAAATATCCTCAGTATTCTCTCTGAAAACTACCATATTCACATTCTGTGGGTTTTTAACTGGGCTTGGGACTCCTTGATAATATCTTATAGGTCTCAGACATACATATAAATCAAGTGACTGCCTAAGTGCAACATTTAATGAGCGAATACCGCCTCCAACAGGCGTTGCTAAGGGCCCCTTGATAGAGACAATATATGATTTTAATGCATCAATTGTTTCATCAGGCAGCCATACGCCTTCACCATAAACGGTTGTAGCTTTCTCTCCTGCAAAGACTTCCATCCAAGCAATTTTTTTGTTATTTCCGTATGCTTTTGAAATAGCTTTATCCACGACTGCTTTCATTGCAGGGGTTATATCACTTCCAATTCCATCTCCACATATATATGGAATAATTGGATTATTAGGAATATCTAATTTTAGGTTAGAATTGATACTTATTTTATTCCCATCAAGAGGAATGCTAATTTTGCTTTTCATCCTTTTTCCTTATTTCTTTAAATTTTATGCTTATTTTATTTAACAAGCCCTATGGTGTTATCAGTCAATTTTCAAAACATGAAAAATATTCAACACTGAAAGATTACATACCCCATCAAAATGTATATCCCGCAGGACGATTAGATACTGATAGTGAAGGCCTCCTTATTTTAACTGACAATGGTGCTTTTCAGAATAAAATATCGAGCCCTAATCACAATATTTTTAAAACTTATTTAGTTCAGGTCGAAAATATTCCAAATAATGCTTCTTTAGATATATTAAGTAGGGGAGTTTTAATTAAGGGGGTATTAACTAAACCAGCATTAATAAGAAAAATTGATGACCCAGATATCTGGCCAAGAAACCCATCGATAAGAAAAAGAAAATTAATACCAACATCATGGTTACAGATTAAAATTTCAGAAGGTAAAAATAGACAGGTGAGGAGAATGACCGCAGCTATTTCACACCCAACCCTGCGTCTGATTAGAACTCAAATTGGAGAATTTGATATCAATGAACTTAAGCCTGGTGAATATACTGTAATTGAAAGGTAATTTTTTTCAATTATGATGCCAATGATATAATCAAGTATAGATAATTTAATTAAGTTGATTTTAATATGACAGGAAATACGTTTGGACAAATCTTTACTCTAACCTCATTCGGTGAGTCTCATGGCCCAGCCATTGGTGGAGTTATTGATGGATGCCCACCTGGAATGGAGCTTAAAGAATCTGATATACAACTTGATTTAGATAGAAGAAAGCCTGGAACTTCTAAATTTGTAACACAGAGAAAAGAAGATGATTCTGTTGAAATTTTATCCGGTGTATTTGAGGGACTAACGACTGGAGCACCTATCGGATTTATTATTAGAAACAAGGATCAAAGAAGTCAGGATTACTCAAAAATAAAAGAAGTCTTTCGGCCTGGTCATGCTGATATCACCTATCTTAATAAGTATGGTATTCGTGATTATAGGGGTGGAGGAAGGTCAAGCGCCCGAGAGACTGCTGTTAGAGTTGCGGCGGGTGCAGTAGCTAAAAAGTGGCTAAAGGAAAATAGGGGTATCGAGGTTATGGGGCACCTAAAGCAATTAGGTGAAATTGATATACCTTTTGAGAATTGGGAGGTAGTTAATGAAAATCCTTTTTTTGCACCAAGTAAATCAATTATAGAAGACCTTGAAAATTATCTTGATGATGTTAGGGCCGATAAAAACTCTGTTGGAGCAAATATTTTTGTGTGTGCTAAAAATATGCCCATTGGTTTAGGTGAGCCAGTCTTTTCAAGGCTTGATGCAGATATTGCATCCGCAATGATGAGTATTAATGCAACAAAGGGAGTTGAGATTGGGGCTGGATTTAGAAGTGTCAAACAGAAGGGTACCCAGCATAGCGATGAGATGAGCTCTAAAGGCTTTAAGTCAAATAATTCTGGCGGTGTTTTAGGTGGAATATCAACTGGACAGGATATTGAAGTTAACGTTGCCTTTAAGCCAACCTCAAGCATTCCCCAAGATAGAAATTCTATTGACACTAAGGGCAGGGAGGTTGATATGAAGACTACAGGGCGACATGACCCATGTGTTGCTATCAGAGCAGTGCCTATTGTGGAAGCAATGCTTTCCTTGGTGCTTATCGATCATGTTTTAAGAGACAGAGCGCAAAATGCAGATGTAGTAAGGAACAACCCTTTTTCAGTTTGACCTCATTTTTTTATACTCGCCTTTCAAGTTTTTACTTTTGTTATTACTTTTTTGTAGGACTTTTTGTTCCTTACTGGGGAATTTATTTAAAATCATTATCATTTAATGCATTACAGATTGGT
>JABHXS010000113.1 GCA_018657165.1 Nitrosomonadales bacterium | reverse complement strand
TTTTCTCTCTTATTGATGCATTTTTTGCAATTTCAGAAGCATATTTTCCAATTAATTCGGATCTGATTGAATCTGTAACATCCTTATCATCAAGGAAGATTTTCTCATCAACGAATCTGATATTAAGGCCATCAATTAACTCTGATATTGGGGTAATTTGGTTTGACATTAAGCTTTTAGAGTTTGCCTTAATAGCTATAACCCGATAAATAGCTCCTGAATCTAGGTAATGGAAACCTAGTTTTTTACTTACTAGCTTTGATATGGTCCCTTTGCCTGAACCAGCTGGCCCATCAATGGTTACGATAAACGGTTTTGTTTTTTTCTTATCCAATAACAGACTCTAAATCTTTGAAATAATCCGGATAGGTTTTGTTCACACAACTAGGATCGAGAATAGTGATATTTAAATTTCGCAGACAAAAAAGTGAAAAGCACATTGCAATTCTGTGATCATTATAGGTTGATATAGAAACATTATCATTTAGATCCTTTTGTGGGAAAATTGTGATTGAGTCCTGAGTGGAGGAAACTTGAACGCCTAATTTAGTTAATTCATTTTCCATAGCTAAGATTCTATCTGTTTCTTTTACCCGCCAGCTTCCAATGTTCTTCAATTTTGTGGGGTTATCTGCAAATACAGCCATAATTGCAAGTGTCATAGCAGCATCCGGTATTTCTATACAATCTATTTCAAGACCTTTTAAACTTTTAGCTTTTGATACTTGAATAGAATTAGATTTATATTCAACTTCAGCCCCCATCTTGGCAATAATGTCTAAAAATTTAAGATCTCCTTGAATGCTATCTTGATTGATACCCTGTATTTCAATTGAACCAGCAAGGGCAGCAGCAGCAAAAAAATATGATGCTGATGATGCATCTCCCTCAACTAAAATTTCATTCGGGTTTTGATATACCGAATCTTTTTTAAGAGTAAATGAACGCCAGTTTTTATTCTCATAAAAAATATTGAATTTTTCTAATAACTTAAGCGTAATATTTATGTATGGTTTTGATATTAAATCACCAATAATTTCAATAGTAAAATCATCCTTTGAAATTGGTCCTGCGACTAAAAGTGCTGTGAGATATTGACTTGAAATGTCACCTTTAATTTGTATGGGTTTTGAAAATTTGATTAAACTATTTTTAATAGTAATAGGGGGATAGCCTTGGATTTTTTCATACTGTATATCCGATCCCATTTGCTCTAATGCATTAACAAGATCTTTGATGGGCCTTTCGTGCATACGCTCAATGCCTGATAAATAATAATTACCCTTCATCATTGCCAGAACTGCAGTTAGTGGTCTAAAGGTGGTCCCAGAATTACCTAAAAAAAGCTTAGTATTTTTGTTGGGAAAATTGTGACTAGCACCCTTAATCTCAATGAAAGGATCATTTTTTGCATCACTATTTTTATTACTCTCGTTAATTTTTACGCCGAGCTTTACTAATGCATTTATCATTTGGTCGGTATCTTCTGATCTGAGAGGATTGATTATTTTAGTTGTACCACTCCCAAGTGAAGACATTAAAAGAATTCTATTAGTTATACTTTTTGAGCCAGGTAATTTGATGCAGCCATGAACATGGGTTGATGCTTTTAAAAATTTTTCCCTCATTATTAGTTTTTTTTTGTCCAGTTATTTCTAATTTTACTTGCGACGTCAAAGTATTTTTCTAGAGCAGTAAAATCGTCATTCTTGATTAAATTAGAGGTTTTATTGATTTCCTTAACAAACAAATCTAGATCGTTTAAAATTGCTGTTTTATTGGCTAGCGAGATATCTCGCCAAACCTCAGGCGAACTTCCAGCAATTCGTGAAAAATCTTTAAATCCACTTGCAGCAAATTCGAGCAAAGTCTCCGAGTTATCTTTTCCAGCAATTAAATTTACCATGTTGTATGCAATAAGATGTGGAATATGACTTACTGTTGAAAAAATCTGATCATGCTCAAGTGGGTGCATTGTCTTAATAACTCCCCCTAAATCCCCCCAAAATTTTATGACAATTTCAAGCGCTTTAGAGTCTGTTTGTTTTTCAGGCGTTAAAATAATGTCCTTATTTTTAAATAAGTTAATTTTAGCTGCAGATGGACCATGCTCCTCTGAGCCAGCAATGGGATGAGAACCAACAAATTGTGGAAATTTTTCCTTAAGCTCATTTTTTGCATAATTTATGATATTTGATTTTGTGCTACCAACGTCAATGACAATTGTTTTGGGTGATAGTAATGGGTAAATTATTCTTAGTACACCTTGAATTTGTGCCACTGGCGTTGCAATAACTATGATATCTGCTTGAGCAATATCTTTATTTATATCTAGTGAAATTTTGTCAACCATTCCATTAGATACAAAGTCAGATAACGAAGCTCCTCCTTTTTTCTGAACTCCAATTACCTGATCAAACATCTGTTTTTTTTGGCTTTCAAGAGCGATGGAGCCACCAATCAAACCTACACCAAAAATAAGCAAGTTATTCATTATATTTTTCTATGAGTTCATTTTTAAATCGATTGTAACATGTGGTTAAGTAATATTTTCTTGCCAATATCCGTCGAGATAAAGTTCATATGGTCTAAAGTTTGTTTTGTATTTCATTTTGTTGCATTCTCCAATCCAGTAACCTAAATAAAGATATTTGAATTTTTGTGTTTTACACCAATTTATGAGCCAGGCAATTGAATATATTCCGTAACTAACCTTTTTGTCATCAGGATCAAAAAAAGTATAAACGGCAGATATTCCATCACCCATCACATCAATTATCGTTACAATCTTTAATGTATTGTCATCCCAAAATTCAATAAGTTTTGATTGAACATTACTTTTGATTAAGAAATCATTGTAATCACCCAAGCCATGCTGGTCATTTTTTATAAAACTATGGCGTTTATTTTGATACCTTAAGTAAAGATCAAAATGTTCTTGTTTAAAAACAAGCGGAGATTCATGAGCATTCAAATGTTCAAGGTTTTTATAGATTTTTTTTTGTGTTTTGGAGGGCATAAATTTTCTTACCACAAGCCTTATTGGAATGCAGGCAGTGCAGGATTCACAGTTTGCCTTGTATATATATTGACCGCTCCTTCTGAAGCCCTTTCTAACTAAGTCCTGAAAAATATTTTGGTTAATTGAGCTGTAGGGGGTCACAACTAAAGACTTAGCATCCATTTTTTCTATATAACTACAGGTGTATCTTGTAGTTGTATAAAATTGAATTTTTTCAAAAGAAGGTTTTGTTTTAAAATCCATAAATGAAATTTTACTCGTCTTTTTTCATTGTTTATTTAATTTTTTTACCAATCTTATTTGGATGTATTAAAGTCTTGATATGAAAAAAAATAAACTAATGTTGAATAAAATAATAGACTCAAAACACAATGCCTCTTATAAGTATTTTAAAAAAATCGCTACCAAAAAGAACTTTAGAAAAGAAAAAAATAAAACTATTCTCATAGGCCCTCACATCATTAAGACCTTCCTTGATGCTAAAAAAGACATTCATTGTTTTATAAGGGATGAGAGTAAGAATTCTCTTGAAATTGAAGAAATAATTAAATTACATCCTGATGTAGTTATTTATTATTTGAAAAATGGGTTATTTTGTGAACTCTCAGATTTAAAATCCTCAAATGGATTAATAGC
>JABHXS010000121.1 GCA_018657165.1 Nitrosomonadales bacterium | reverse complement strand
TTGCTCCTAATTTAGACTCAAATGAATCCGCTCTTAAACTTATTATGGAGTCTATTGAGAAATCAGGATATGAGCCCGGAAAAGATGTTTATTTAGCACTTGATTGTGCTAGTTCGGAGTATTTTGAGAATGGTAAGTATGTATTAAAGTCAGAAAATATCTCACTTGATTCAAAACAAATGACAGACTATCTTTCATCATTGTGTGACAAATACCCCATAATTAGTATTGAGGATGGTATGGATGAGAATGATTGGAAGGGGTGGGAGGCTCTAACAAAGCGCTTAGGTGATGACATTCAATTAGTCGGTGATGACTTGTTTGTAACCAACCCTGAAATACTTCAAGAAGGCATTCAAAAAGGCGTGGCAAATTCAATATTAATTAAAGTAAATCAAATAGGAACTCTTACTGAAACTTTTGAAGCTATTAATTTAGCAAAGCAAGCTAATTATACTTCCATTATTTCTCACCGGTCAGGTGAGACAGAGGATACAAGTATTGCAGATATTGCTGTTGGAAAAGATGCAATGCAGATTAAAACCGGCTCTATGTCGAGGTCTGAAAGGGTAGCAAAATATAACCAATTGTTAAGAATTGAAGAAATGATGGGTTCGAAAATCAGCTACGCAGGATTAGGAGCTTTTTCAAATATAAGGACTTAAGGTGAGAGTATTTTCAATTATTCTTTTCTCTTTACTAGTTTTGATTCAATATCCACTGTGGATTGGAAAAGGCAGTTGGTATGATGTTTTTAAACTTAAACAAATGTTTAATCAACAATACAAAACTAACTTAGAGCTATCAAAAGAAAATTTTGCTTTAAGGGCGGAAGTTTCAGATCTAAGTGTGGGAACAGATGCTATTGAGGAGAGAGCAAGGTATGAGTTAGGTATGGTCAAAAAAGACGAGTTCTTCTTTCAGGTAATAAATAAGTAGCTTTAAGGCTGCATTGTTAAAGAGTGAATTTCATATCCGTTAAGATTGGGATTAGCGTCAACTTTTTCAATTCTTAATTCAACTAAAATTTTGAAGACATTATGCTTTTGTTTATAAAAATTTACCAGACTACCAACCTTTTCGTCATTAACTAAAATATTTGATCCTAATTTGGGACGATTTTCCTGTTCAACATGTCCTAGATACATTCTTCTTTTAGCTTTTCCTAGGTAATGCGTTCTAGCTACAACCTCTTGTCCTGTATAACAACCTTTTTTAAAATTTATAGCGTTAATTAAATCAAGGTTTAATGATTGTGGAATAAATAAGTCTTGTGTTTCATGAAAAATATTTGGGATGATATTCTCAATATGAATTTCATTCCAACTATAAGGGTTTGTTTTAGGTTTGGTTGTGTAGATTTTGTCAAAGAGCCTTAATGTTTCTTTTTTATCACCAAAAATAAAAAAATAACTTTTAATCCCATTCAGCATTGTTATAGAAACTGATTTGTCATGATTAAGGGTTGTTTGCATTTTAGTCTCAGGTATTGATATAAGGCTATTAGGAAGTTTTTGTAGATTGTTTTTATCAACTAAAAAATAATCTACATTTTTAGGTGAGCACGTAATTTTCACATCAGATCGAAGAATATACATTGCAAGCCTTTTGCTTATTGAGTTACTTATGCATGGGGGGCAGAAAAGAAAATAATTTGTTTCAATTTTTGCAATAAAGAAAAATGCTAGCAACCTACCTTTCGGCGAGCAGTAGCCAGTATATATAGATTTTTTTTCACCAGATACAAGTGTAATATCATTTGTTATTTGTCCCTGAATAAAGGTTTCTGCATCTTTTCCAGATATCTTAATAACATCTAACTGATCTTTGATTTTATCCAATTTGTTTTTTATTTCTTTTTAAAAATGAAATCGATGTTACCAGTTTGTTAAATCTCAAAAGAAAGAAAACCAAACTTAATGTGACAAATATATTTCTTAATGATAATTCTGAATTATCTCTCCAAGATGGAGGGATTTTATTCATTTTTGAAATAACACTATTCACACTCTCACCTCTGACATATTGACCTTTAATCATTAAAGATATCTCTTTTAAATACTTCTCGTCTAATTTAGATATATATCTATCACTTTCACTAAATGCAATGGAATCATTTCGAGCACCAATATTTGATTCTGAAATTTGGGCAATACCAGGCTGCAAGGCAAAACTCTCATTTGACCAATAGCCTATTAATTGATTTTCACTGTCATATTTTGGTATCGCTTCTCCTTTCTCTGAGCCAATACCAACTAATAACCAATCGGCCTCTCCTTGAAATTGGCTCAAATCACTAGTATTGAATGCATGTAGCTTTGGTGCCTCTTCTCCGTCTGTTAAGAAAACTACTCGTGCAGACTGAGGAAAGCTTCTAATCAGCCTAGCTAAGCTGATAAAACCTTTTCTTATTCGACTATTTCCTGACCAAACAGACCTCCAGTCAAGGTGTTCTATTGTAGAGTTAATCGAACTAAAATTATCACAGACATTTATTGGGGTATAGGTTGCTGCAACACTAACGCCTGCAAACATTGCAACACTAATATTTGTTTTGCAAGGCAATTGGCCCAATAT
>JABHXS010000160.1 GCA_018657165.1 Nitrosomonadales bacterium | reverse complement strand
ATTAGACAGTTCAAAGATATCAATCAAAAAATTAGAGTGACATCAGCATCAAAAATATAAAGTCTAATGCTTATTCAAATAGTATAATTCTAAAATGAAAGAAATTAATTCAGTTGGTATTGTAAAGCCTAAAATTTTTAAATGCTTAGACCCAATAAAATTATCTTGTGGAAAAACGCTCGATAACTATGAACTAATATATGAAACATATGGCAAATTAAATAAAAATAAAGATAATGCTGTTTTAGTATGTCATGCGTTATCAGGGAATCAGCATATTGCCGGTAGGCATAAAAAAACAGATAAACACCCCGGCTGGTGGGACAGTCTTGTTGGCCCCGGAAAACCATTAAATACCAATAAATTTTTTGTTATTGGAATAAACAATTTAGGAGGTAATGAGGGCAGTACAGGGCCTAAATCAATTAATCCAAAAACAAAAAAAATATGGGGTGCAAACTTCCCAATCATCACTGTTGAGGATTGGGTCAAATCACAAAAAACTCTAATCGATTATTTAGGTATCAAAAAATTATCTACCGTAATAGGTGGAAGCCTCGGTGGTATGCAAGCATTAGAGTGGAGCATACAATTCCCAAATGACGTTAGTAACACGATTGTTATCGCAGCAGCGCCAAATTTAACTGCTCAAAATATTGCCTTTAACGAGGTTGCAAGACAATCAATAATAACTGATCCAGATTTTAAAAAGGGTAATTTTTATGCAAACAAAAATAAACCCAAGCGTGGTTTAAGAATCGCACGTATGCTAGGTCATATTACTTATTTATCAAATGATGTGATGGGAAGTAAATTTGGAAGAAAAATAAAAAATAAGAATTATCAATATAATTTTAATACTGAATTCGAAATTGAATCTTATTTAAATTATCAGGGTGATAAATTTGCAAAAGAATTTGATGCTAATACCTATATTCGTATGACAAAGGCTTTAGACTACTATGACCCTACAAAGAATAATAAGAAAAAACTAAGCGAAGTTTTTAAAAAAGTAAAGTCCAAATTTTTAGTAATTTCCTTTACGAGTGATTGGCGATTTTCTTCTAGTCGATCAAAGGAAATGGTTAAGGGCTTATTAGATAACAATGTCAACGTAAGTTATGCAGAAATTTCCGCAGCAAGTGGTCACGATGCATTTTTAATGTCTGACAATCATTATCATGAAATAATAAAATCATTTTTTAATAATGCATATAAATCCAAATGAAAAAATTTGACCAAAACTCAAGATATGATTTTTCAATTATCGAAAATTGGACACATCAAAACTCAAAAGTATTAGATCTTGGGTGTGGTGATGGAGCTTTATTAAATTACTTGAAAGAAAAAAAGAATATCAAAGGTTTTGGCATTGAAAAAAATAAAGAGAATTGGCTGTTGTCATTAAAGAACAATATTGATGTTATCCAAATGGATTTAGAGTCAGGCTTGGCTGGGTTTGAAACCAACTCATTTGATTTAGTAATTTTATCAAGAACCATTCAGTCAATGAGAAATGTTGAGGATATTATCCATGAGATGATGAGAGTGGGGAAGGAAATAATTATTACATTTCCAAATTTTGGTTATTGGAAAAACCGCTTACAAATTTTGCAAGGCTATATGCCAGTATCAGAAGAACTTCCATACACATGGTTTGACACACCAAATATACATTTATGCACAATCCAAGATTTTGATAATTTTTGTAAAAAAAATAAAATAAAAATAGATCAACGATTGATACTCACAGATAAAAAATCAGTTAATTTTTACCCTAACTTTTTTGGAGCTTTGGCGTTATATAAATTAGTTTCAAAATAGCTTGTATATGACAAAAACAAATATTCAGTGGAGAGAGCTGCTTACCAAAAAAATTATTATTTGTTTTTTTACTGGCTTTACTTCTGGGCTACCTTTATATATTTTTATAAGCCTGTTTCCTGCATGGTTTTACGACAGCGGCCTCAACTTTAAAGAAATCGGCCTTTTAAGTGCTTGTATGATTCCTTATTCTGCTAAGATTCTCTGGGCTCCTTACTTTGATTACTTTTCATTTTCGATGGGAAGAAGAAGGGGGTGGTTAATTATATTTCAAACCTTATTGCTTTTTTTAATCGCAATATGTGGATTTTTCAATCCAGCCTCTCAAATTAATACTATCGTAGTTATTTCTTTAGGTATTGCATTTTTTAGCGCCAGTCAAGATACTGTAATTGATGCCTATAGAAGGGAATTGCTTCTTGATCGAGAGCTAGGACTTGGAAATGCAGTTCATGTAAATACCTACAAATTTTCTAGCTTAGTACCAGGTGCGCTATCTTTAATTTTAGCTGACTTTTTTCCTTGGGAATTCGTATTTTCTATTACGGCTTTATTTATGCTTCCTGGAATTATTCTTACTATTCTAATTTCAGAGCCAAAGCTTAATTCACTCCCTCCAAAAACATTAAAACAAGCAATAAAAGATCCTGCTAAAGAATTTATAACGAGAAAGGGCGTAAAGGCTGCTTTACTTATTCTTCTATTTATTTTTCTTTATAAAATTGGTGACAGCATGGCAACTAAACTAGCTACTCCGTTTTATCTTGAACTCGGTTTTACAAAAACAGAAATTGCAATCATTGTTAAAAATGTAAGTTTATGGACAGGAGTTGCTGGAGGTATCCTTGGTGGAATATGGATGATTAAATTAGGTATCAATAAAGCTCTATGGATTTTCGGATTTTTACAAATGATTACCATATTAGGTTTTGCTTGGTTAGCAAATGTTGGGTATGACATAACTGTCTTAGCAATTGTGGTCGCACTAGAATATTTTGCGGCCGGCTTAGGAACTATTGCATTTGTTTCATTTATTGCCAAAACTACGAACCCTAAATATACTGCAACGCAATTTGCACTATTCACCAGCATTGGTGTCGGTTTAGTTCAACTAGTTTCCTCAGTCGCTGGATATTTAATCGTTTTTTTTGGCTGGTATTATTTCTTTATCTTTTGTTTTTTATTGGCAATTCCAGGCATGTCTTTATTGTCAAAAGTTGCTCCTTGGAATAAGTAACTATTTATATTCTATAATTAATGGTGCGTGATCACTAAACCGCTCACCCTTATAAACACTGGCTTTTTTTGCCTTAATTGCGTATTCATAATTTGATATTTGGTAATCTATTCGCCAACCAACATTTTTTAACCAAGCCTGCCCTCTATTACTCCACCATGTATATGAGTTTTCTCCCTCATCTGGATATAAGTGACGATAAACATCTGCCCACTTGCCCTTTGTAAATAATTTGGATAACCATTCTCTCTCATCAGGTAAAAAGCCAGAATTTTTCTTATTGCCTTTGTAATTTTTTAAATCAATTTCATGATGTGCAATATTAAAATCACCACAAACAACAACATTCTTTTTAAGATTTAATTTTTCTTCAAAAACCTTATAAATTTTATCAAGCACTTTATATTT
>JABHXS010000108.1 GCA_018657165.1 Nitrosomonadales bacterium | reverse complement strand
CCTAAATTACCAGATGAAGAAAAAAGTGCAGAAATATATGAATTGATCAGACATGAACTAAACAAAGCACGATTTGATCATTATGAAACTTCTGCCTATGCAAAAAAGAATGCACGTTGCTTACATAATTTAAATTATTGGAATTTTGGTGACTATTTAGGTATTGGTGCAGGAGCTCATAGCAAATTGTCATATGAAAAAAAAGTTTACCGACAAAGTTGTTTTAAAAACCCTCGTGATTATATTAACCATATAAATAATAATAACTTTTATGATGATGAAAAAATATTATCGACAAACGATTTGATTTTTGAATTCATGATAAATGCCTTGAGGTTAAATGATGGTTTTGATACAACATTATTTGAAACTCGCACAAATATACCTATTAGCCATATTAAAAAGGAACTAAATATAGCAAAAGATAAAAAACTGATTACAGAAAAAAATGGTAGGATTAAACCAACTATTTTGGGACAAGATTTTTTAAATGAGCTTTTACAAATCTTTTTGAGGGATTAAAAAATATGCAATTAAATAAAATTATTGAAGATTATATTGTTTCAGATCAAGTCACCCTAGATGATATAAAAAAAATTAAAGAAGCAGGATTTAAAACCATTTTTTGTAATCGGCCAGATAACGAAGAAGCAAATCAAGTAACGGTCGAGAGCATTAAAAAAGCAGCTATTGCGAATAATATAAAATTTGTTCATCAGCCAGTTATTGGCGGTCAAATCACCCAAGAGGATATTGATCAATTTAGTGATTATTTCGAAGCTTCAGAAAAACCTATTTTTGCTTATTGCAGGACTGGTACAAGATCTAGCATGCTATGGGCATTATCGGAATCTGGTAAAAGGTCTGTTGATGAAATTCTAAATCTAACGTCTAAGGCTGGGTACAATTTGAGCAACTTATTTTTATAGTTTAGATTTTGCTTTTTTAAGTGCTGAGTTTACGGCATTAAATCCCGTGCTTCCAAGATGCTTTCTGGACTGAATTGATCCCTTAAGAGATAGACACCTAAAGACATCCTTATCAATTAAATTACTAAATTCCTTCAGTTTAGCAAGTTCCAGATCCGATAGATCACAATCTTGGTCTATTGCATGTTTAACAACTTTAGCCACTACCCCATGAGACTCCCTAAATGGCAATCCTTTTTTTACTAAATAATCTGCTAAATCCGTTGCCGTTGCATAACCTTTTAAAGCAGCAGCTTCCATATTTTTAGGAAACACCTTAATTTTAGAAATCATCTCTGCGTAAATATTCAGAGTGTCCATTATTGTATCCACCACATCAAAAATAGGCTCTTTATCTTCTTGATTATCTTTGTTGTAAGCCAGAGGTTGTCCCTTCATTAACGTTAACAAACTTACTAAATGGCCATTCACTCTTCCTGTTTTACCTCTAACTAACTCTGGCACATCAGGATTTTTTTTCTGCGGCATTATGCTTGACCCCGTACAAAAACTATCTGAAATTTCAATAAAACTAAAAAATGGGCTTGACCACATAACTAATTCTTCTGACCATCTTGAGAGATGCGTCATTAAGAGTGAAGCATTTGCATTGAATTCGATTAAAAAATCTCTATCAGAAACTGCATCAATTGAATTTTCCATAACCCCCTCAAACTTCAACAATTTGGCTACCAATTTCCTATCGATAGGGTATGAAGTTCCAGCAAGGGCAGCAGCGCCCAGAGGTAGAATATTTATTCTTTTTCTTGAATCTACAAATCTTGCCTTGTCTCTCTCAAGCATTTCAAAATAAGCAAGTAGATGATGTGCAAGACTGATCGGTTGAGCTACCTGAAGATGGGTCAGGCCTGGCATAATAGTTTTAACATGCTTTTCAGCTATAGCCAATGTAGCCTTTTGTAGCTTTTCTATTAAAATAACCAACTGATCTGAGGAATCTCTTAAAAAAAGTCTCATGTCAGTCGCAACCTGATCATTTCTTGATCTTCCTGTGTGGAGTTTTTTCCCAGCCTCGCCCGCAATTTCAGTGAGTCTTTTTTCTATATTTAAATGAACATCTTCAAGATCAATTGACCATTCAAATTTATTAGAAATAATTTCTTTTTTAATTTGATTTAAACCCTTTTTAATAGCATTCAAATCTTTCGTAGAAATTATTTTTTGTTTATTTAACATTTCTGCATGCGCTAAAGAGCCTGCAATATCAAACATTGCTAATCTTTGGTCAAAATTTACTGACGCTGTATATCTTTTAACTATTTCACTAGTTGGCTCTGAAAATCTGTTTGACCAATTTTGTTTATTTTTTTTCATTTCTACTTATTTCTCTATTATTTTCAATGAATTATATATGAAAATCGTCAATCATATGATTAATCTAACATTATCCACTGTGATAAAATATTTTAGATATATGATTAAAAAAATAACAATTGCATCTAGAGAAAGTTTGCTTGCTATGTGGCAGGCAGAATTTATTAAGTCATTGATTAATGAAATGCATCCCTCTATTAAAATAAATATCGAGGGTTTTAAAACGCAAGGCGACCTTTTGCTAAATGAATCATTGGCAACCATTGGGGGGAAAGGTCTTTTTATTAAGGAGCTTGAACATGCTTTATTAGAAAGGAAAGCAGATTTAGCTGTTCATTCTATGAAGGACCTACCTATGGACATCCCTGAGGAATTCAAATTAATAGCTATTTCAAAGCGTGAAGATGCAAGGGACGCTTTTGTCTCTAATGAGTATGCTGCTCTAAAAGATATGCCAAAGGGTGCAGTTGTTGGCACATCAAGCTTAAGAAGGCAGAGTCAAATTAAGTCAAAATATCCCCACTTGATTATTGAGCCACTCAGAGGAAACTTACAAACACGATTAAAAAAATTAGATGATGGTCAATATGGTGCAATTATTTTAGCTGCCGCTGGACTAATTCGCTTAAATTTAAAATCAAGAATAAAACAATTTATAAGCCCTTCAGAAAGTATACCAGCAGTTGGGCAAGGTGCTTTAGGTATTGAAATCCTATCTGATAACAATATATTGACAGATCTATTAAGGCCATTAAATGACGAAGATACAGCAAGATGTGTTTTAGCAGAAAGAACAGTTAGTCGTTCACTTGCTGGAAGTTGCACAGTTCCGCTAGGTGCTTTTGCTTCAATCATCAAAGATAATTTTTTGATTAAGGGGTTTGTAGCTAAGCCAGATGGTTCAGAAATTATCCATGCTGAAAAAAGTGGGTCAAAATCAGATTTTTATAAACTTGGCGAAGCATTAAGTGAAACATTGATTGCCAAGGGGGCAAAAGAAATATTAGCGAATGAATAAAAATGAATGGACCAAAAAAAATCGCGCTCATTTCAACGAGACCTCATAAAACCAATATCAAATTATCCGTTGATTTAAAAAATTCAAGCATTTCTCTACTAGATTATCCATTAACTGAAATTTACCCCCTTGATAATTACAAAATTTTTGATG
>JABHXS010000158.1 GCA_018657165.1 Nitrosomonadales bacterium | reverse complement strand
GATGCCGTAGGAGTATTTTCAGCAATAAGCCCCAGGTAAGCTACGCCGCCAACCTTAGTTAACTCTGAATTCTGCTCTAATGATTCTCCAACTGTAACAATATCAGCAGGTTGGTTTTTATCGATTAGCTTACTAATATGGGAGAAGATAATTTGATGATCATTTCGATAAAAATCTGTGGATGAAACTTGGCCGGCAATTCTATCAATCGCCTTGTTATCAATCAAAAGCCCACCCAATATAGATTGTTCCGCCTCAATAGAATGAGGTGGTACTTTTAGCGCGGATATTTGTTTGTCGTCCATAATTTCATTATAACGAATAAAAAAAAGGCTGCCTCATTGACAGCCTAAAAAATTAAATTTATTTTTAAAGATTACTCTTCACCTTCAATTATGACTTTAATTAATGCTGTTGAGTCATGCTGAAGATCAATGGTAATTTCAAATTCGCCAGTTGATTTAAGAGGCCCCTCAGGTAATCTTATTTCAGATTTTGCCACTTCATGCCCTTCTTTTAGAAGCGCTTCAGAAATATCAATATTATTAACAGATCCAAAAAGCTTTCCATCAACGCCAGCTTTTTGAGAAATTTTTATGCTTACCCCATCAAGTTTTTTAGCTCGTTGCTGAGATAATTTTTCAAGAGCTGCTTGTTGCTTTTCAAGCTCAGCTTTTTTGACTTTAAATTCTTCCATGTTTTGAGCTGTCGCTCTTTTTGCTTTACCCTGCGGTATTAGAAAATTTCTCCCAAAACCATCCTTAACTTTTACTACATCGCCTAATTCACCAAGGTTAACAATTTTCTCAAGTAGTATAATTTCCATTTTTCCTCCTAATGCTTATCAGTAAACGGAAGTAAAGCTAAAAAACGTGCGCGCTTCACAGCAGTTGAAAGTTGTCTTTGATATCTTGCTTTTGTCCCAGTAATACGAGCAGGAATTAGTTTCCCATTTTCTGTAATGAAGTCTTTAAGTATTGCAACATCCTTATAATCAACCTCACTAATTCCTTCAGCAGAAAATCTGCAATATCGCCTTCTTTTGTACATATCTCTTGCTCTTGCCATAATTAAATAACTCCTAAAATTTAATTTCAGTAACGTGGAAAATTAATTGAGTTGATTTATATGATTTCTTATCCATAAAACCCATAAATAAACCTTTTTTCCCTACCTGAATTTCTTTCCTTATATCTCTGTTAATAAAAATTGCCTCAACCTCAATGCCAACTTGTTTTTTTGAATTCGCCTCCTCTTGAAGGGATTTATGTTTTATTTTAAATCTTTGTACAACCAACCCTGAGGGTGTATGACGAATTTGATCTTCAAAAGTGATTTCACCATCAATTTGAAGTTTATTCACTAATTAGGCATCTCCTTCTTTCTTTTTTGAGGTAGCTTTCTTAGCTGCAGGTGCTTTTTCTTCAGCGGCTTCTTTCTTAGCTGCAGGAGCTTTCTTAGCTGCAGGTGCTTTTTCTTCAGCGGCTTCTTTCTTAACTGCAGGAGCTTTTTCTTCAGCTTCAGGCTTAATCTTATTTTGATTTTCTCCAAGAAGCGACTTAGATTTTTCTTCGCCCATCATTGGAGATTCTGAAGTGACCGCAGTTTTTTTAGATACAACAAGATGTCTTATTACCGCATCATTGAACTTAAAGTTATGTTCTAATTCAGCTAACGACTCTAAAGTGCACTCAATATTCATTAGAACATAATGTGCTTTATGGATTTTTTGAATTGGATAAGCAAGCTGCCTTCTTCCCCAATCTTCTAAACGATGAACGTTGCCTTTATTGGCAGCAACTGACTTTTGAATTCTTTCGATCATTGATGGAACTTGTTCACTTTGATCAGGATGAACAATAAAAACGATTTCATAATGTCGCATATACTCTCCTTGTGGTTTAAAAGCTTCCAACTTATGCTGTGAAGCAAGGATTAAAGGGTGACAATTATATTGTCTTAATTGTTTTAAATCAATGTATTTACTTAATTAATTTTATCTTGAATATTGGCCCCATAAATTTTTTCTTTCAAGAACTTTATTAAATCACGAGTATTTGCTGCTTTCTCGAACTCAAGATTTCTTGCGGATGATTGCATAACTTTTTCAAGCTTGCCAATTTCTTTAATTATTTGAGGCTCAGTAAAATCTTCATACTTACGGTTTGATTTGGATTGAGCTTTTTGTCTTTTAAATTCTTCTCCATCTTGAACACTTTCGATAATATCTTTTACCTTTTTTAAAATACCAACCGGCGTAATATTGTTGTCTTTATTAAACTTTAATTGTTTTTTTCTACGCCTACTTGTCTCATCAATTGCTGCCTGCATACTCCTTGTGATGCTGTTAGCATAAAATATTACCTTTCCATTTAAATTCCTTGCCGCCCTGCCTGCAGTTTGAATGAGTGATCTTTCTGACCTCAAAAACCCTTCCTTATCTGCATCTAAAACCGCAACAAGAGATACCTCTGGAATATCCAGCCCTTCTCTTAATAAATTAATACCCACAACGACATCAAATTTCCCTAATCTTAAATCCCTTATAATCTCCACCCTTTCAACCGTATCAATTTCAGAATGAAGATATCTCACCTTTACTGAGTGCTCTGTTAAATAGTCTGTGAGGTCTTCTGCCATTCTTTTGGTAAGTGTTGTAATCAAGACCCTTTCATTTGCCTCAACCCTTATTTTTATTTCACTTAAAACATCATCTACTTGAGTATCCGCAGGTTTTATTTGAATCTCAGGATCTATTAACCCAGTTGGCCTTGCAACCTGCTCAACAATAATGGGTGAATGCTTTTCTTCGTAGTCTGCAGGTGTCGCAGATACAAATATACATTGAGGCATAATCGCTTCGAATTCATGAAACTTCAATGGGCGATTGTCATGTGCAGAAGGTAATCTAAAGCCATAATCGACCAAATTATTCTTTCTTGCACGATCTCCCTTTGACATCCCCCCAATTTGAGGAACTGTAACATGGCTCTCATCAATAATCATTAATGCATTGCTTGGTAAATAATTTAGTAATGTAGGGGCTGGCTCGCCTGCCTCTCTTCCTGATAAGTGCCTAGAATAATTTTCAATTCCCTTACAAAATCCGATTTCATTTAACATTTCTAGATCAAATTTTGTTCTTTGCTCAATTCTCTGTGCTTCAAGAAGTTTGCCCTGGGAAACATATTCTTTTACCCTATCGGCTAATTCGATCTTGATCCTGTCGATAGCCCTGAGCGTGGTCTCTCTTGGTGTTACATAATGACTTGAAGGGTATATCGTGAATCTCTTTAATTTATCAAATAATTGCCCAGTTAAAGGATCAAAGGCAGTTATGGATTCGATTACATCATCAAATAAAGTAATTCTAATTGCCGTTTCAGAATTCTCTGCAGGAAATATATCTATTACATCTCCTCTAACACGGAAGCACCCTCTAGAGAAATCAAAATCATTTCTATCATATTGCATAGAAACTAAGCGTAAAATTATATTTCTTTGTAGAATTTTCTCATCCACTTGAATATGCAACACCATTCCTTGATAATCAACAGGATCTCCAATTCCATAGATTGCAGATACTGTGGCAACAATAATTGAGTCATCTCTCTCTAATAAAGATTTAGTTGCAGACAATCTCATTTGTTCAATATGGTCATTAATACTTGAGTCTTTTTCAATAAAAACGTCCCGTCCTGGGACATAGGCTTCAGGCTGATAATAATCATAATAAGAAACAAAGTACTCAACAGCATTATCTGGGAAAAAATCTCTAAACTCAGAATAAAGCTGAGCTGCAAGTGTTTTATTAGGTGCCATTACAATTGAAGGTCGCCCTGTTTGTGCAATCACATTCGCAATTGTAAATGTTTTTCCTGAGCCCGTAACACCAAGTAAAGTTTGGAATTTCTCATTCTTATTAATACCTTCAACTAAATTATTAATTGCATTTGGCTGATCGCCAGCTGGCTCAAAAGGTTGATTAAGAACAAATGGGCTATTAGGGAATGTTAAATTCAAAATTTCACTTTTTTAAAAAATTATTTTATTAGTTAGAGAACTTTAATAAATACTACCAGTCTCTACAAGTAATATTTAATTAACAGGAAAGTTTTAATGTCAAAATTACTCGCCTTAGTATTAACATCTGGTACTTGATTGTTACTATATAAAATTATAAGTATTAATTTATTTAAGAAACAATTATTTAATCTGAAAGATTTTTAAAGTAAAATTAGAATTCTTTCATTATTAGACTGGATAAATTTGTGAGTAACTCACCTCTTTCAAAGTGTATGGGGCGTATCCAAGAATCACCTACACTTGCTATAACAGCTAAGGCGCTAAAATTAAAATCAGAAGGTAGAGATATTATCGGATTGGCCGCTGGTGAGCCTGATTTTGATACGCCAGATTTTATTAAAAATGCTGCTATTGCTGCCATCGAAGCAGGTTTTACTAAGTATACGGCTGCAACCGGCACCCCAAGTCTAAAAAAAGCTATTGTTGCTAAGTTAGATAGAGAAAATAATCTAATTTATAACGAATCCGAAGTGATTGTTGGCACCGGGGGAAAGCAATGCATTTTTAATTTATGTCTTGCCATCTTAGATCATGGTGATGAAGTAATCATTCCTGCACCTTACTGGGTTTCTTACACTGATATAGCTGAACTCACAGGAGCTAAATCTGTAGTCATTTCTTGTGGTATTGACCAAGAATTTAAAATTTTGCCATCACAGCTGGAAGAGGCAATCACCGAACAAACTAAATTGGTTATATTAAATTCCCCATCGAACCCAACTGGTTCTGTATACACCAGGGGTGAATTAAAAGAGTTAGCAAAAGTTTTATTAAAGCACC
Organism: Nitrosomonadales bacterium; assembly: GCA_018657165.1. GTDB lineage: Bacteria > Pseudomonadota > Gammaproteobacteria > Burkholderiales > Methylophilaceae > BACL14. Next base: position 4,068 of record JABHXS010000158.1, on the reverse strand, counting down.
CTAATGTGTTCATAGGTACAGATGATATCTATGAAAAAATTAACCTAAATGACGAGCCTTTTTATAATATCGTGATGGTTGAACCAAAGCTTAAAGACAGGACTGTTGTTTTAAGTGGCGTTTCAAAAGCCTACTCTATGACTGGTTGGCGAATTGGTTACGCTGCGGGCCCTAGACAAATCATTAAAGCTATGGGTATTTTACAATCACAATCTACCTCAAATCCAACATCAATATCCCAAGTAGCTGCAGAAGCTGCACTTAATAGTGATCAATCATGCATCATCCCGATGGTAGAGGCTTTTAAAGAAAGGCATCATTTTGTTGTAAGTGCTTTTAACGACATAGAAGGTATCAAGTGCATTAATGCAAAAGGAGCTTTCTACTCTTTCCCGTATGCGAAAGAAGCCATAAATAAATTATATAGTGATGGCAAAATAAAAAAGAATGATGACATCGCTTTTTCTGAATACCTACTCGAAACTAAAGGTGTTGCTGTTGTTCCAGGAGCGGCCTTTGGCGCACCTGGTTACTTTAGGATATCTTTTGCAACATCACTGGATAATTTAAAAATAGCACTCAAACGGATTAAAGAAGCAATAGAAGACTAGATTCAATTTAAAAGCTTTGTTAGAATGCTCGCATTAAAAGTTTATTCCTCAATAGCTCAGTTGGTAGAGCACATGACTGTTAATCATGTTGTCCCTGGTTCGAGCCCAGGTTGAGGAGCCACATTAAAAAGGACTTCAAAATATGAAGTCCTTTTTTTATTTAAGGTTAAGGTTTCTGGCGATTAATTTCATACAAACAAATCCCTGAAGCGACGCTAACATTTAAACTTTCAACTTGCCCCATCATTGGGATTGAGAATATATCATCACATAATTCCTTTGTTAAGCGACGCATTCCCTTCCCTTCTGACCCCATCACTAATGCAATGGAACCCTTAAAATTTATTTTTTGAAGAGGTTTGTCCACATCATCATCGGTACCATAAACAAAGACATTTGAATCTTTAAGGTAGCGAATTGTTCTGGCCAAATTAGTTACAACAACAAAAGGAACAGATTCTGCACCGCCGCAAGCAACCTTCCTCACAGTAGCATTTAACCCAACGGCATTATCTTTTGGACAGATTAAAGCATCAACGCCCATAGCATCAGCAACCCTAAAACAAGCACCTAAGTTGTGAGGGTCTACCACACCATCAAGTATTAAAAATAAAAGAGTTTTATCATAATTTTCCTCAACAATATCTTCTATGGTTACATACTGATGCTGAGAACCCCTGACTATCGCCACAACCCCCTGATGCTTGTGGCTTGCAACCATACCATCAAGCCTATTTTTAGTTGATAAATGAAATTTAATTTCATTAGCTTTAATCAGCTTTGTTAGATCGTTTACCCTACCATCTGACCTTGCCTCATCAATAAATATTTCTTTAATTGCTAAAGGGTCTAATCTTATTTGTGAGGTAATTGAGTGAAATCCATATATTTTTTTTTCGTTACTCATTTTCTCTTTCTTCTTTTATTTTTTTTATTAGTTTTTTCAGATCTGATAAATGATTTTTTGAATTTTTTTGAAGGTTTCTTTAATGAACCTAATAATGCTAAATCAATTTTTATTGAATCTAAATCAACCCTAATAACTTTTATCTCGAGACGATCCCCAAGGCGGTAAGTTAAATTCGTTTTTTCACCTACCATCGCATGTCTTGCTTTATCGAATGTAAAGTAGTCATTTCCCAATTCAGTTACATGCAAGAGTCCTTCGATATAAATATCATCAAGCTCTATAAACAAGCCAAAACCGGTAACACCGGCCACAGTCCCCCAAAAGCTTTGTCCTACTTTGTCCTGCATAAAATAACACTTCAACCAAGACTCAACATCCCTTGTGGCGTCATCAGCTGTCCTTTCGGTAGTAGAGCAATGCAACGCCATAGCCTCAATATTTTTTATGCTTGATGGCTTACCTGATAAGTGAGACTTAATAGCACGGTGTACCATTAAATCAGGATACCTTCTAATGGGGGATGTAAAGTGCGTGTATGCTGAGTAAGCAAGTCCAAAATGTCCACGGTTTTTATTACTATAAGTTGCTTGCTGCATTGATCTAAGCAAGACCGTTTGTAATAAATGAGAGTCTGGTCGATTAGCAATCTTTTTTAAGATCTCTCCATAATCTTTAACTGTAGGTTCTGACCCACCACCCAGGGTAAGGCCAAAATCAAGCAAAAAGTCCCTTAGGTTAGTTAACTTTTCTTCTGACGGTGTCTCATGATTTCTATATATTCCGTCACCAGGATTATCCAAAAGATAATTTGCTGCGCACACGTTTGCAGACAACATGCACTCTTCTATAATACGATGTGCCTCATTTCTATAAATAGGTTTTATATAGTCAATTTTTCCTTTGTCATTGAATATGATTGAAGTCTCAGTTGAATCAAAATCAATCGCCCCTCTCTCTTCTCTTTTATTTGATAATAATTTGAATAAATTTTGTAAATTGATTAAATCCTCATATGAGTTTTTATGTTCTTCTTTTAATGCCTGATCATTATGATTTAAAATTTTATCAACAATCGTATAGGTCAGCCTTGCTTTTGAATTCATGACTGATGGATAAAATTTATAGTCAGTTAAATCACCCTTTAAATCAAAGCTCATATCACATACCATACATAGCCGATCTACATTTGGATTTAGTGAGCAAAGTCCATTTGAAAGCGCCTCTGGCAACATAGGTATGACCCGCCTTGGGAAGTAAACTGAGTTACCTCTTTCGAATGCAGACTCATTTAATTGTGTTCCCTCTTTAACATAATTACTCACATCAGCAATTGCAACAACCAATCTCCAACCTTTAGATTTTGGTTCAGCATATACCGCATCATCAAAATCTCTTGCTGTCTCACCATCAATAGTCACTAACGGTAAATTTCGTAAATCAACCCTACCTTTAAAATCTTTTTCATTTACCTTTTGATTGAATGTTTCAGCCACTTGAATGACTTCTTTTTTAAATTTATAGGGTAGATCATGCTTTCTCAAGGCAATTTCAATTTCAATGCCACTATCAGAATAATTTCCAAGAATATTTATCACTTTGCCCATAGGCTTACTTTTAAAGCTTGGTTGCGTTGTTATCTCAACCTCAACTATGTCGCCTGTTTTTGCATTAAGATCTAAATCATATGGAATTAAAATATCCTGACTGATTCTTTTATCCTCAGCCGCAACTACTGTCACCCCTTGTCCCTGAGTAACCCTCCCAACTAAAACCTTATTAACTCTCTCTAGAACCTCGACAATCTTTCCCTCAAGCTTTCCCTTTCGATCCTGCCCTGTTACCTGAACCATGACACGATCTTTATTAAATACTTGAGTCATTTCTCTTGGTGATAAAAAAACATCATCCATTGTTTCATCATCTGGTATCAAGAAGCCATACCCATCTGGATGCCCCATCACTCGGCCTGCACTTAAATTTATTTTTTTTGAAATACATAGGACGTCTTTCCGATTAATTAAGATTTGTCCTTGTCTCTCCATTGCCCTAATTCTTTTTTCAAAAAAAATAATTTCATTTTCTTGGATCTGTAATATTTTTATCAATTCTAATTTTTTAACAGGTACGCCATGCTCCTCCATGACTTGGAGAATTAATTCTCTGCTGGGTATTGGGTTTTCATAAAGTTCTGATTCACGTGCTAATTGTGGATCTAAACTTCTAATTTTTTTTTTATTGTTCGTCATATGAATATAAGTTGGGCAGGTTTCTCCCGCCCCCTTTAAAATCTAATCCAAATCCATAAACATACTTATCAGGAACTTCCAGGCCTACGAAATCAGCTAGAGTTGATTTTTTTTGGTTAATTGTCTTATCAAATAAAACAGCCGTCACAATTGATCTTGCTCCCATGGATTTTAGTTTATCTTTGATATTAAGTAATGTTACTCCCTCATCAAGAATATCATCTAAGACAAGTATATCCTTATTTTTTATTGCACTAATATCGGGCTTGTATATCCAATTACAGTTTTTAGTTCCTAAATT
>JABHXS010000105.1 GCA_018657165.1 Nitrosomonadales bacterium | reverse complement strand
CATCTGATGAAGATAGCATCCCAGTCGGGCAAGAGGATGATGATACCGATTTATCTGTTATCCCATTAATCAACATCATCACTAAATACCTCCCTGAAACATATAGACAGGATATTTCTCAAGGAAATGAAATAACTCCAGAGATGCTATTAGAGATTAAGCCTGGTATGAATAAATCCCAGGTAAGATTTGTGTTGGGAACTCCTTTGATTCAAGATTCATTTCATAAAAGTCGTTGGGACTATATTTACGTTGTTAGAAAAGAAGGTAAATTTATTGAATCAAGGCACCTTATTCTGTCTTTTAAAAAAGATATTCTTGTTAACCTAACTGGAGACCTTATTGATCGAAACAAAAATATTAAGGCTATGGAATCGGAAAAATCATCTAGTAAGGTCAAAGAATGGGATGAGGAATCTCTGTCTGATGAGCAAAAAAAATTCAGTGATATTGAAGATAAAGATGAAACACTTGAAAAAAGTAATAGTTCTATTGATAATGAACAAAGAGAATCAGTTGAAAAGCCTGTGAAAAAGAATGCAGTTGAAGAATCAGGTAGCGTTTCTCAGAGCATCAAGGAAGATTTAAAAACTTCCATACCAGACAAAGAAGATTCGGGGTACTTTGAACTTCTAATGGAAAATATTGGATTCTAAAATATGAAAAAAATAAATATTATTGTAGTCGGTGCGTCAGGGAAGATGGGGCAGGCAATTATTAAAGAGATTCTGGAAAATTCAGAGTTAAATCTTATCATGGCAATTGATATAAAAACTTCACCAAGAATTGGTAAGGATGCAGGAGAGCTGATGGGAATTGAGAGCAACATTAAAATTAGCTCTGACTTATCAGCTGATAAGGCCCAAGCAAATGTTTTAATCGACTTTACAAGGCCCGAAGCAAGTTTAGGGTACTTAGATTTTTGTGTACAAAATAATCTGGCGTATGTGCTAGGCACGACTGGTTTTTCAGATAGTGAAAAAAATAAGATATCGCTAGCGGCTAAAGAAATACCAATATGTTTTGCGCCAAACATGAGTATCGGTGTTAACGTGCTTATTTCTTTGGTAGAAAAGGCAACAAAATCTCTTTATGACGACTTTGATATCGAAATTATGGAATCACATCATAAACATAAGGTTGATGCCCCATCTGGAACAGCAATAAGACTCGGAGAGGAAGTAGCAAAAGCTTCTAATAGAAATCTTAATGAAGATGCTGTTTTTAGTCGAGAGGGAATTCAAAAAGAGCGTCAAAAGAAAGATATAGGTTTTTCAGTTGTTAGGGGAGGCGATATTGTTGGAGACCATACTGTGCTATTCGCAGGTGATGGGGAAAGGATTGAATTGACCCATAAGGCTGGAAGCAGAACAACGTTCTCTAAGGGCGCTATTAAGGCTGCAAGATTTCTAAATAACAAAACTAAAGGTTTATTTGATATGTTTGATGTCTTAAATTTAAAAAAAGAATCGTAATTTTCTTTTTTTAAAGAAGAAATAATTGAAGAAAGTCACATATTAAATTATACTATTCGCGATCGGCTGTAAATAAATTTAGCCGCTCAATTTAATCAAAAATATTTTAAATCTTGGGAGTTTTTTTGGCGTCTAAATTGCCGGCCATATTAGTGCTAGCGGACGGAACAAAGTTTCGAGGTTTTTCAATTGGCGCTTCAGGTAATACAGTTGGAGAGGTTGTTTTTAACACCTCAATGACAGGCTATCAAGAAATTATTTCAGATCCTTCATATGCTGATCAAATTATATCTTTTACCTATCCTCATATTGGTAATGTCGGTATCAATGAGGAGGACTTTGAATCAAATCATATTTATTCAAAAGGAATTATTATCCATGATTTACCTTTTCAACATTCAAACTTTAGGTCTAATTGCTCACTTTCAGAATTTTTAATTAAAAAAAATATTGTAAGTATTGCAGGTATTGATACAAGAAGTTTAACAACGTATTTAAGGACTCATGGCGCACAATCAGGCTGTATTTTAGCTGGTGAGAATATTGATGAAGATTATGCACTTAAAGTTGCTAAAGAATTTAATGGTTTATTAGGGTCAGACCTTGCACAAAAAGTAACCTCAAAAACTTCTTATAACTTCAACGAGAGTGAATGGTCTCTGGGTAAGGGTTTTGAAACAATGGATAATCAAGAGCTCAATGTTGTGGCTTATGATTTTGGAATAAAGAAAAATATACTGAGGATGTTGGTGTCTAGAGGATGTAATGTCACAGTCGTACCTGCGAAGACAGGTATTGATGATGTAATGGCGCTCAAGCCTGATGGAATATTTTTGTCAAACGGTCCGGGTGACCCTGAGCCTTGTGAATATGCAATTAACAATATTAAAGTTTTTTTAAAAAAAGAAGTTCCTATATTTGGCATTTGTTTGGGGCATCAACTTTTAGCATTGGCGAGTGGAGCTAAAACAGAAAAAATGAAATTTGGACATCATGGCGCTAATCACCCTGTTCGTGATATAAGGTCTGGCAAGATATTTATTACAAGTCAAAATCATGGCTTTTCAGTTGATCCAAAATCTTTATCTGAAAACTTGAAAATAACCCACCTATCCCTATTTGATGGAAGTTTGCAGGGTATTGAGAGAACAGATGTTCCAGCATTCGGATTTCAAGGTCACCCTGAAGCGAGTCCTGGCCCAACTGAGATGTCCTATCTTTTTGATAGATTTATAACAATGATCAAACAATTTAAGGATAGAAAGTGAGTAAAAGAAAGGATATAAAATCAATTTTAATAATTGGCGCAGGCCCAATTATCATTGGACAAGCCTGTGAATTTGATTATTCTGGGGCTCAGGCATGTAAGGCTTTAAAGGAAGAAGGCTATCGCGTTATCCTTGTAAATTCAAATCCAGCAACAATTATGACGGACCCAAATGTTGCAGATGCTACCTACATTGAGCCAATAAAGTGGGAAGTTGTTAAAAAGATAATTGAAATTGAAAGGCCAGATGCTTTATTACCCACAATGGGAGGACAAACAGCACTAAATTGTGCTCTAGATCTTGATAAAAATGGAGTTTTAGAAAGCTTAAATGTTGAGTTAATTGGCGCCTCAAAGGAGGCTATTGATAAAGCAGAGGACAGGCAGCTATTTAAACAAGCGATGAGCAAGATTGGTTTGGCATCAGCAAAATCAGTCATCGCGCATAGCCTCGAAGAGGCTATGCAAGTTCAGGCGGGTATTGGTTATCCAGCAATCATTAGGCCATCATTCACGATGGGGGGTAGTGGGGGTGGGATTGCTTATAATAAAGAAGAATTTGTCACGATATGTGAAAGAGGGCTTGAGGCTTCACCAACCAAAGAGTTACTTATTGAAGAGTCTCTGTTAGGTTGGAAAGAATTTGAAATGGAAGTCGTTCGTGACTCAAACGATAATTGCATAATTATTTGCTCAATTGAAAATTTTGATCCTATGGGTGTACATACAGGAGATTCAATTACTGTTGCACCTGCTCAAACTTTAACGGATAAAGAATATCAAATTATGAGGAATGCCTCAATTGATGTATTAAGGGAGATTGGAGTAGATACTGGAGGTTCTAATGTTCAATTTGCTATAAACCCTGAAGATGGACGAATGGTTGTTATTGAAATGAATCCTCGAGTATCAAGGTCATCAGCTCTTGCATCAAAGGCTACAGGGTTTCCAATTGCAAAAATAGCGGCTAAATTGGCTGTCGGATATTCCCTTGATGAGTTAAGCAATGAAATAACTGGAGGCTTAACACCAGCATCTTTTGAGCCTACTATTGATTATGTTGTGACTAAAATCCCACGTTTTGCTTTTGAAAAATTTCCAAATGCAGATCCAATTCTTACTACACAAATGAAATCTGTTGGTGAGGTAATGGCTATTGGAAGAAGTTTCCAAGAATCTTTTCAAAAAGCGTTGAGAGGTCTTGAGCTTGGATATGATGGTTTAAATGAGATTTCGTCAGACAAAACAATGATCATTAAAGAATTGAAAGAGCCAGGTTCAGATAGATTTAGATACTTAGCTGATGCAATGAGGCTTGGTTTATCAATAGATGAAATATTTAGTCTCACTAAAATTGATCCGTGGTTCTTACACCAAATTAAAGATTTAATTGAAAATGAAGAAATATTAAAAAGTAATAAGCTTGGTGCTATAGATAAGACTTATTTATTCGAGCTTAAACAAAAAGGATTTTCTGATCATCGTATTGGATATCTTTTAGGTGCTGATGAAAAGAATGTTAGGGAATTAAGAATTGAAAATAATATTCATCCAGTCTACAAGCGTGTGGATACATGTGCGGCAGAATTCCATACAGATACGGCATACTTATACTCCACTTACGAGCATGAATGTGAATCACGCCCAACATCAAATAAAAAAATAATGATTTTAGGTGGTGGCCCAAACAGGATCGGTCAAGGGATAGAATTTGACTATTGTTGTGTCCATGCTTCCCTAGCACTAAAGGAAGCTGGTTTTGAAACCATCATGGTAAATTGCAATCCAGAAACAGTGTCGACAGATTATGATATTTCTGACAGGTTATATTTTGAATCAGTCACGTTAGAAGATGTTTTAGAGATTGTGTATAAGGAAAATCCTTTTGGTGTAATTGTTCAGTATGGCGGACAAACTCCACTTAAGCTATCCAAGTCCTTAGCCGAGGCTGGAGCTCCAATTATTGGAACATTGCCTGAAGATATTGATGCTGCAGAAGATAGGGAGAGATTTCAAAAAATATTAAATGGTCTCAATTTAAAACAACCTCCGAACAGGACTGCGAGAGCTCCTGAGGAAGCAATTGAGCTCGCTAAAGAAATCGGGTATCCACTCGTAGTTCGCCCAAGCTATGTTCTTGGGGGAAGGGCTATGGAAATTGTTCATGAACAATCGGACTTAGAAAGATATATGAGAGAGGCTGTTAAAGTATCTCATAACTCACCTGTGCTTTTAGATAGATTTTTAAATGACGCAATTGAAGTCGATATTGATGCTATATCTGATGGAAAATCAGTGATTGTAGGGGGGATAATGGAGCATATTGAGCAAGCTGGAGTTCATTCGGGAGATTCTGCATGCTCATTACCGCCTTATAGTATTAATGAAAAAAAACAGAGTGAATTAATATCCCAAACAAAAAAGATGGCATTAAAGCTTAATGTTATAGGATTGATGAATGTTCAATTTGCTCTTCAGGGAGATGATATTTATGTTTTAGAAGTCAATCCAAGAGCTTCGAGAACTGTCCCCTTTGTTTCAAAGGCAATTGGAAGACCATTAGCAAAAATTGCTGCCAGATGTATGGCGGGCGAATCATTAAAGGCACAAAAATTGACTGCTGAGGTCAAGCCAAAATTTTTCTCAGTGAAAGAGGCTGTTTTCCCTTTTATTAAATTTCCGGGGGTGGATGTGATATTGGGGCCTGAAATGAAATCTACAGGAGAGGTAATGGGTGTAGGCGCATCATTTGCAGAGGCATTTATCAAGTCTCAAATGGGTGCATCAATGATCCTTCCGACAAAAGGAATGGCATTTATTAGTGTTAGAAAAGAGGACCATGAAAAAATAGTTGATGTCGCACAGTCACTTAAT
>JABHXS010000154.1 GCA_018657165.1 Nitrosomonadales bacterium | reverse complement strand
CTTGTTAGCATGGACTATTTCATCACTCCAAATGAGAAAGTCACGGCCTTGGCACATTATCAAGAGTTAGCTTGGGGTGGCAGTTCATCGAATGCTGTTACAGGTTATTTTGGTTATTTAATTGGCTTTTAAATAAGAATAAATTCCAAGCATAGAAATCACACTTGACTAACTCCCCACACTAAAATACACTGATTAATACACATTAACCATTGATTAAAGTGTAACTAAAACAATAAGTTAGGGTAGTTATCAGGGGATAGAGCATCCCCCTCCTAAAGGGAGGGTCGCACGTTCGAATCGCGTTGGGGTGCAGATAAACCCACTATTAAATCAACTTATTAATCTTCATAAGAGCATAAACCAAGTTTTCATGTTTACTAAGGTCTAGGCTAAGATACTCGTTGGGAGGTCTCCCCATAAATTTTGTAGTATGAGTTATAAAGCCCCTTTATTTAAGGATTTTATATTGCCATAAGTACCATGCCGCAATAGATCTGTAGGGCTGCCAATTAGATGAAATTTTGGTCAATTCTGTTACAGAAATGGGTAAAGACATTTTTTTAAAAAGGGCATAATTTTTTCTTAACGCAAAATCACCCACAGGGAATACATCAGGCCTTCCTAAATTAAAGATCATTAGCATCTGAGCTGTCCACTCACCAATGCCTTTAATCTTTGTTAGTTTTTCTATTATTTGGTTATCACTCATTACGTGAAAGCCTTCACGATTGTCGAATTCAGCTTTCTCAAACTGACTTGATATTTCAATAATGGTTTTAAGTTTATTGGAGGAAAGCCCACATGCTTTTAATTCTTCTTCAGTAGAGATTAAAATTTGTTCTGCTGTTGGGAAATAGCCATTAAAGTTCTGTTTAAATCTTTTAAAAATTGCTGTGGCTGAGGTCGGTCGTAATTGTTGAAAAATCACTGACTTGATTAAAGCTTGATAAGGTTCGAGTTCGAGATTTAAGCTAAACTCACAAGGGCCGACAGAGGATACCAATAAATTCCAATCTTGATTTAAGGCCGATAAGAATTTAGAACCTTCAATACACTTTTTTTGGTGCTCACCACTTAATAAGTTTGCCGGCATAATCGATATATTGCCCAGTATTTTGTAGTGATAAATCCTTGATGCGTTGAATCATTCCCGAAACGCTTTCGGTGACATCAATCCACCCACCAGGCCCGCCCATATCCGTCCTAACCCAGCCAGGGTGAAGTGTCATTGTGGCAATGTTATGGCTTTTTAAATCATGAGTAAGGCTCCTCATCATACTATTGAGTGCAGTTTTACTTGACCTGTAAATATATGAGCCACCACTCGTATTGTCATCAATGCTTCCCATTTTGCTGGTTATGGAGATCACTTTTTTTTCATGCCCCTGCAATACATTAGGTAAAAAATGCTCAATAACCTCATAAGGGCCAATGGTATTTGTAATAAAGCTTTCTATCCAGCTGTCTTTGTTCACTGAATTAAAAATACCAGATCGGTATATACCAGCATTATTAATAAGAATATCTATCGGTTTATCTTGTAATTGATTCGCTAAGTCTCGGATGCTTTTTGTATTGCTAACATCTAACTGATGTAAGTTAATGGATGAACTTGATTTGGCAAGACTACTTAAATCTCTAGATGATTTTAAATCTCTACAGGTTGCAATAACCTCGTAATTATTTTCAGTAAATTCTTTTACAAACTCTAATCCAAGCCCTCTATTGGCCCCTGTAATAAAAACTGTCCCCATCTAACCATGACTCCAAAATTTAAATATAAAACTAAATATAACTTATTAAGTCTATACTTAATATAAAATTAGGAGAGTTTTTATTGTGAAAATAAAGTTTTATTTCTTTCTTTTAACTTTTGTTTTTTTGCCCCTTCATTCTGCTGAGCTCGAGCAATATTGCACAACTAGTCTTTCGGAAGGTAATTTTCATAAAACAGACTGTAATATCAACAGCACCTTTGAGGGTAAAAAGTATTGTTTCGGAAATAAAAAATCAAAATCCATCTTCTTAGAAAACCCCCAAGAGACACTCTCAAAAGCCATTGCTTTTTATAAAAAAAACAATGTAGAAAGAATTAAGATATCCCAATCTGAGGCTAATGAAATTTTAGAAGATCCTGACTGTGATTTTTCTAATAAAGATTTAGGTTATTTAAGTTTCAACGGTCAGGATTTGACTCACTGCGTTATGGTTAATACGAGTTTTTTTGGTGCTGATTTAAGGGATGCAAATCTTTCAGGTGCAAACTTACAGAGAGCCTATCTGAACTTAGCCAGATTAGAAAAAGCAAACTTTGCCGGGGCCATTTTAATCGAAGCCACTATCTTCCAGCCCATTTTTGGTGATACTAACTTTATGGGCGCAAATTTAACCAATGCTCGTATGATTGGTACGCTTGGCAAGGTTAATATGTCAAAGGCTTTGGTAAAGAATGGACGCTTTGGGTTGGATGTTGGTAACCAACCGATGGGGCAAATGAAATTTGATTCTTCGGGTGGTAATTTTAAAGAGACTGATTTTGAAGGTGCAGATCTTAATATTGCGAGTTTTATTTTTGGTGACCTAAGAGGTGCTAATTTAAGAAATACGAATTTGTACAGAGCTGAATTAATTCAGGCCGATCTAACGGGGGCCGATCTAACGGGGGCCGATCTAACGGG
>JABHXS010000157.1 GCA_018657165.1 Nitrosomonadales bacterium | reverse complement strand
TATTTTTTGCTAGGGATTCAAACATGATAAAAATATCCTTAAAAAAAACATTAATTAATTTAAATAATATTACATGAAAATAAATTATCTGGGACGTAATAAACACAATCTAATTAATGTCATAAAAATGACATATCAATGTCATAATGTTATTTACATGGCAGCTAATATATTAATCGTTGAAGATGAAGAGGCTATTTTAGAATTAATAGCGCTTAATCTGCATCAATCAGGCTTTAATCCCCTGAGAGCAGTAAGTGCAGAAATAGCGGATAACTTAGTCAAAAATACAATACCTGACCTAATAGTCCTTGATTGGATGTTACCTGGGATGGATGGAATTACTTTCGCTAAAAGACTTCGTGCTAATTCTGATACAAAAAAAATTCCTATTATTATGTTAACAGCCAAAAGTGAGGAAGATAACAAAATTTTAGGTTTAAATTCTGGTATTGATGATTACCTTACTAAACCCTTTAGCCCTAAAGAGCTAATAGCTAGAATTAATGCCCTACTTCGAAGAAGCTCTCCTGAGCTGACTGATGAGCCAGTCAAGATTTTAGACTTAACTATAGACCCACTCCAACATCAATTAACAATCAAAGATAAATTAATAAAAATTGGTCCAACAGAATTTAAAATTCTTCATCTATTTATAAAAAATTTAAATAAAGTTTTTAGTAGAAATCAAATTATGGATAAGGTATGGGGAAATAAATCTGAAATTGATGACAGAACTGTTGATGTCCACATTAAGAGACTACGGGTATGCCTTTCTTATAATGGTTACGATAAGATTATCCGAACAATCCGTGGTGAGGGTTATAGTGTTTCAGAAAAACATCTCTTATAAAAATATACAGCTATAATGAATTTAATTTAAAAAAACAGAGATAATTTCTTTGCAAGATATCAAACTTCGAACCTTTATATTTTTTGTTTTAATTTTATTTTTGAGCTTTATTGCCTCAAAAATTTTTAGTTTAAATATAGCAATTACTTTTCTCATCCTAGCTTTAATTATTTATCTTATTTCCCACATTTTTTGGATAAACGAATTATCTAAATGGCTTGATAATCCAAAATCCAATGAGATCCCTGATGGTAGAGGTATATGGCAAGATATATTTTCTAAAATATATAAAAACTATAGATTTGAAAACAAGTCGAAAAAAGACCTTGCTACCGCAATGGAAAAATTTGTTGAGGCAGCAGATGCACTCTTAGATGGTGTGGTCTCTCTAAATGAATCCAATGAAATAATTTGGTGCAATAAAAGAGCACAATTAATGTTTGGCATAAACGTTCGCAAAGATACTAATAAACCAATTCTTCATATTTTTAGGAATTCAGAATTTAAAAAATATCTTGATGAGGGAAATTATGAATCAACGATCCAAGTTGATACTGAAAACTATATTAATCATATTGAAGTAAAAGTAATCCCTTTTGGACGATATCAAAAACTTTTAACTGCTAGGGATATTTCGCCAATACTTAAAAATGAATTAGTTAGAAAGGAATTTGTATCAAATTTTACCCATGAATTAAAAACACCCCTTACAGTAATAACAGGATTTATAGAGACACTCGATCAACCAAAAAACAATCTATCACCAGGTACAAAAGAAATATTTACACTTATGAGTGACCAAGCAAATAGAATGAAAGATTTAATAAATGATCTATTATTATTATCAAATATTGAGGCAAGTCTTAATAAAAATAGATCAGAAAAAATCTATATTGGAAGATTATTTGATTCCATCAAGGCATCTTCAAGTAAGCTTAATAAAAAGAAACATAAAATTAAATTTAATATTGACAAAAACTTAAATATTTATGGGTCTAAGAGTGAAATCCAAAGTGCATTTTCAAATTTAGTAAGCAATGCAATTCGCTATACACCTGAAAAGGGAAATATACTTATAACCTGGCATCTTATAAATAACTTACCAATTATGGAAGTAACAGATAATGGAGTTGGTATACCAAAAAATAAGATCAATAGAATCACCGAGCGTTTTTACAGAGTGGATGAGGATCGAAGTAGATCCTCTGGTGGGACGGGGCTTGGTTTATCAATTGTGAAAAATATCATGTTACAACATCAAGGGCAGTTGGAGATCACAAGTGAACTAAATCATGGGAGTACTTTTAAGCTGATATTTCCAGAAGATAGAATCATAAAGCCTTTATGAGAATATTTTTTTTATTTTTACTTTTACTTTTAAGTGGATGTAATTCATCACTAGAAAGAAATGATGCTACGCAGTATGATAAAGGCTCTTTTAGTCAGCTTACAAAAACAGATTTTGACCGGATGGCCGATTATGAGATTAAAGAAAACACACAAAGTTTAAAAATTCTTGCCTTAAAATTTTATAAAAGAAATCCTGCAGAATTAAGAAAAACTACTTCAGATAGCCCTGAAGTTACAGTCAACTGGCTTTTTTCAAACTCACATAGCTGGAAATTCAAAGAGATTAATAATGCCCAAGGTATTGAGGCGCTCGATCAAGTGTTTGATGAAAATTTTAATGGGGATAGAGTGCTCTCCCTTATTGCAGGCTTATACACTATGCTTATAACCGCACATGATAATCAAAAAGAATTTGATATGTTTGACTCACTAGATCCACAGCTAATTTATAATGCGGCCAGAAATGTCGAGGTTATTGTTTGGAGACTATCAACCAAAAGGAAAAAAAATGGAAAATTATTTCTTGTCACAAACGAAATGAATGATAATTTACAAAACCTAACATTTGAAAGAGAGTTTGGAAAGATTATTGGTAGAACAGATTATTTTGCCTCCGTATTATCTGAAAAAAAAGAGCGGTATATAACAAGAGCTATTCAAGGGACAACAATAAGAGTTTTATTGCCCTTTTTATAATAATATTTTTTCGATGCCACCTTTTGTTGC
>JABHXS010000133.1 GCA_018657165.1 Nitrosomonadales bacterium | reverse complement strand
TTTCGCTTTAGTTTTATAATCATGTTTAACCACCTGAACAGCCTTACTTTCATCCCTTAAATCCCAGAGCTCTTTAATATCCGCCTGACAAATCATATCTCCGTCTGCAAAAATTGCCCATCCTTTAAAGTTATTTAAATAAGGCGTTAAAAATCTTGAATAGACAAAATCATTACTCATGTCTTGGTGCTTCTCCTCATAGCCCTTCAAAGTAGTTATAGTTAATGGTGTAAAGGAAACAGGTAAAGAAGATTTCTCTATGACGCTTTGAACAAAGGTATGGTATGCAACTGATTCTCTCTGATCAAAGCCAACAACAATTTTAATTGTCTCGTTCATACTTTAATCTCCTGTGACAATAAATCTAACAAATTTTTAATGGGTGTTTTCCAGTCCTTAAGATTATCCGATCTAAGTATCTTGATACTTGGATACCATAAACTTGAATTTTCGTTTGTTCCCCAATACCAGACCCTCACTTTAGTTTCGGGAATAATTAAGTATGTTTTTTTATTTAAAGCACCTGCTATATGCGCCGTAACATTGCTTGTGGTGACTACAAAATCACATGCATTTATCAACGCAGCCAACCTACCTAAGTCGTTAAAGTTATCTATATCAGTCATTTCAATCAATTCAAACCCAAAATTATCTTTAAGATCCTTTTTTTCTTTTTTTGTATCCCCGTATTGAAGATCAACAAAATCAATACCTGGTAAACTAAAGATAGATTTAAAGTCCTCTAGACGCATACTTTTACTTTCCCCAATCTTTGGGTTTTTGCTCATCCACGAGATACCGCAAATATGTTTATTTGCGGAATTAATTCTATTTCTTAATGTTTTTGAATATTCTTTGTCAGCCTCCAATAATGGAATCTTTTGATTTAAAAAATCTTGTTTTAAGTTTCGAAAGAATTGGCCAAGGCTAGCAAATGGTAAATGAAAATCATACAAACCCTCATCCCCCACACTATCTAAAAAAACTACATTTTTAAAATCTTTAAAAGATGCTTTGTATAAATCTAATAATCTTGAATCAAGCATGACAATAAATTCATTATCAGTTTTTAATGCTTCAGGCAGCATAGTGCTGTAAAGAAGATGATCCCCTATTCCCTGCTCCCCCCATATCAGAATTTTTTTATTTTTAACTTCAAAGCTCTCTAGTTTAGGTTTTTTTGTAGCTAATGGAGGTGATTCTAAATCTTGAACTTTCCATCGCGATTCATGCAATTGCCACCCACTTCTGTAGTTATGAGATGCAAGCTCTAAGTATGCAAGATTCAAATGAGCTCTATAATTTTCGGGGTCAAGCTCAATTGCTGCATTAAAATCTTCAATCGCCTTCTCATGATTACCTTGATTTGAAAATGTAACAGCTCTATTAAAAATAGCATCCCAAAAATTCTCATCTAAATCAATTGCAACATTATATTCATGAATTGCTTCATCAAAATTCTTGGTTAAATTAAATAAAAAACCTAAATTTAAGTGAGCCGCCTTATTTTCTGGATTAATTTTTATTGCTTGTTTATAACAATTAATAGCGCCATCCATATTATTAATTGAAGTCATTGCTCTACCTTTATTATAAAAAATATTAGAATTCTCGGAACCTAAACTTAATGCCCTATCAAAATATTTAATAGACTTTTGAAAGTCACCATTATCAAGATAATAATTTCCTAGATTGTTAAGTACATTTGGTTGATTCGGATTAATGAGTACAGACCTGTCAAGGAGCTCAGTTGCATATTCAACATTCCCCATTTGTAATTCAATTGTGCCAAAGTTTGCAAGCATTTGGTCATTTGCAGGAATAACTTTAATCAACTTTTGGTATATGTTCCTGGCTTCATTAAATTGCCCTTTTTGACAAAAAATAAGGGCGTCTTGCAAAGACTTGGTAATTTTATGTTTATTTTTAGAAACCATATTTAAATTTTATATGAAAAGACATGAGAAAATTAAATAAAATTTACTTAACCTAATTACTATTTGAGAGGCAAAAAACCTTAATAATAAACCTAGCCAAATAGAATATTGTCGACGTGAGGGTTATTAGTTTTTATTAAAAATTAGCTCTATTCCATTTCCGGCCGGATCTTTAAAAAATAACTGTTCAATATTAATTTCAGGAATAATTCGTTCTTTAAAAATAATATTATTTTTTTGAAGAACGTCCATAAATTTTTTCTTATTAATTGCAGAAAACGAAACATGATCTAAAGTTGAATTCACATCAACCAAGTTTTTTATATTGTCTTTAGAAGAACTCAAATGCAG
>JABHXS010000101.1 GCA_018657165.1 Nitrosomonadales bacterium | reverse complement strand
CTGATAAGTCTGGAGGTAATTGAAGTTTTTCTGCTTTTGAGGAATTTACATAATCTGGAGCTGTTACCTCATCAAACTTATCTGTAACAGACTGAAATGAGCAGGAACATAAAATTAAAGCTAAAATTGGCAAGCCAATAAGCTTTTTCATAAAGATGCCTCATACGCAGTTATTAACTTTTGGTGATATTGCTTATCCAAAGAGACTAAAGGTAATCTTATATTTGCATTAATCTTTCCTAGATGACTTAACAACCATTTAACTGGAATAGGGTTTGACTCAATGAACATAGCCTGGTGCAGAAGTTCTAATTTTTTATTTACTACTTTTGCGGCTTCGAATTGTTTGTTTAGCATCTTTTTACAAGCCTCATACATTAAATCCGGACGAATATTTGCTGTGACGGAAATAACGCCGCTACCACCATGGCCCATATAATCTAAAAAAGTTATATCATCTCCGCTGAAAAATAAGAATTCCTTGTGCACACTATTTTTTAAATCATCTAATCTATCAATTTCACCAGTCGCATCTTTTATGCCAATAATATTTCTTAGGGAACTTAAATCTGTGACAGTTTTATTATCAATATCTACCCCCGTACGGCAAGGCACATTATAGAGAATTTGAGGAATTTGGACATTATCGTTTATAGCTTTAAAGTGCTCAAACATGCCTTTTTGGTTTGGTTTATTATAATAGGGGGTTATAAGCAGACAGGCATCAGCTCCAAGCTCTTTTGATTTTTTTGTAAGAAATATTGCTTCTTTAGTTGAATTTGCACCTGACCCCGCTATCACAGGTATTTTACCATTTACATGGCTTACAGCTTCTTTTATAAGGTATGTGTGCTCATCAAAATCAATTGTTGGCGCCTCACCACTTGTTCCAGCCACAACAACGCCATCACTTTTGGATTCTATATGGAAGTCTAAAAGCTTTTTAAAGCTCTCGATGTCCAATGAGCCATCTGTATTCATTGGTGTAACAATGGCTACCATACTTCCTTGAAACATAACTAATTCCAGTTTTATATAAGGCTATATTCTACTTGAAACCTCAATGATTTAAAGTTAAATTATATATAACTATAATGAATAATAAAATAATTATATATTCTTTATAGTTATATAATTTTATTGATATATTGATTGCTTTGAATGTCATATAATTTCAATTATGCTTGAAAACTATCTATTAATAATGGTAAGTACGGTTTTAGTAAATAATATCGTATTAACTAAAATCCTAGGCCTTTGCCCTTTTATGGGCGTATCAAAGAAATTAGAAACCTCAATCAGCATGTCTGCAGCGACTGCTTTTGTTTTAACGATTGGCTCAATGACCAGCTGGGCAATTAATCATTATCTTTTAGAGCCGAATAATTTAGTTTACCTAAGAACACTTACTTTTATTGTTGTAATCGCGGCTGTAGTTCAATTTACTGAAATGCTAATGCAAAAACATTTTCCCGTGCTCTATAAAATGCTAGGTATATTTTTACCCCTTATCACGACAAATTGTGCTGTTCTTGGAATACCCTTATTAAATGCACAAGCAAGCTACGGTTTAGTTGAGTCTGCATTCTTTGGCTTTGGGGGGGCTATTGGGTTTTCATTTGTTTTAATTTTATTTGCCTCAACAAGAGAAAGATTGGAGGGGGCAGATGTCCCTGAAGCTTTTAAAGGAAGTGCAATTGCAATGATTACAGCCGCTTTAATGAGCCTAGCATTTATGGGCTTCATAGGCTTAGACCGATAATGTTAATTGCTATATTAGTCCTTATTTTATTAGCCTTAATCATCGGCTTGGTATTAGGATTCTCTTCGATCAAATTTAAGGTTAAGGGTGATCCAATTGTTGAAAAAATTGATGCCATACTCCCTCAGACACAATGTGGACAGTGCAGTTACCCGGGTTGCAAGCCATATGCGAAAGCAATTGCAAGTGGTGAGGCTGATATCAATCAATGCCCCCCAGGTGGTGAGGATGGGGTTAAAGCATTGGCAGAATTAATGGGGGTGGAATATAAGCCTTTAGATGAATCTCATGGAATTACAAAACCAAAGTCAGTTGCATTTATTGATGAGGATACTTGTATTGGTTGCACTCTTTGTATCCAAGCCTGTCCTGTTGATGCAATTTTAGGTGCCGCAAAACAGATGCATACAATTATTGAAAAGGAATGTACTGGCTGTGAACTTTGCCTCCCTCCTTGTCCAGTCGATTGCATTACAATGGAGGTTATTGAAGAAAATGCCGAAAATTGGAAATGGAAATATCCCGTTTATTCCCTAAGTAAAAAAACCGCAAAGGTCCAGTAGATTGAAAATTATTGAAAATATCTTTAAATTTAATGGTGGAGTCAAAGCTCAAACTAGAAAATCAATTTCTACAAAAGTGGGTATTCAAAAGATCGGAATTCCTAAATATTTAAAAATCCCATTAAGACAACATATTGGCAATCTCCCAAAGCTAAAGGTCAAAGAAGGTGATGTTGTACTTAAAGGACAGCTAATTGCAGAGGCAGATGGTTCAGTATCAGCTGCCATCCATGCCCCAACATCAGGAAAAATTAAAAGTATCGAAAAAATACTTTTGCCACACCCCTCTGGTTTGCCTGATTACGGCGTCATAATTGAGTCTGACATGAAGGATAAGTGGATAAAAAAAATACCTATTAATTGGGCAAAAATTGGCGTTGAAGCGACAATAAAGGCATTACAGAATTCAGGTATTGTCGGTCTTGGTGGGGCAGCATTTCCAAGTCATTTGAAGATGGGCTCAAAAGCAACAAAAATAAATACGCTGATTGTTAATGCTGCAGAGTGTGAACCATATATCACATGTGATGACATGGTTATGCGTGAGAGAAGTGAAGACCTAATCAACGGTATCGAATTAGTTGAAAGCTTATTAGGCGCTAAAAATACTATCATTGGAATAGAAGATAATAAACCTGAAGCACTTTCTCAGCTCCAATTTCATACAAAATCGCATAAAAATATCAGCATTAAAGTTGTTCCTACAATATATCCAAGTGGAGATGCTAAAAGGTTAATTTTTCTCATCAATGGAATAAAGATTCCTAAAGGAAAAAGATCAAGCGAATATGGTATCCAGATGTTCAATGTTGCAACAATTATTGCAATTTATCGATATATATCTTTTGGTGAGCCTTCGCTATCAAGAATCACGACAATTTCGGGGAATATAACTAAACCACAAAACTATGAGGTGCTTTTTGGCACACCACTAAAGGCATTAATTAATCAATCGGGTGGACAAAAAATTAAAAATGATAATTTTATAATGGGCGGCCCAATGATGGGATTCAAGCTACCATCCATTGATGTTCCCGTAACAAAAGCAATGAACTGTGTCCTTGGGGCTGAGCCCGAAATGATTGAAGATAAAAAAGAACCACTTCCATGCATACGTTGTGCCAAATGTGCTGAGGCATGCCCTGTTTCGCTACAACCTCAAGAATTATATTGGTTTTCAAAATCTGACCAATTTGAAAAGGCACAAGAATATAAATTATTTGATTGTATTGAATGTGGTTGCTGTTCTTATGTATGCCCAAGCAATATCCCCTTGGTTCAATTCTACCGCTATGCAAAAAGTGAATTAATTTCTGAATTTAGAGCTCAGGAAGAAGCAGACGTTGCTAGAGAAAGAAATGAGTTCCGCATTATGAGACTAGAGCGAGAAAGGCAAGAAAGAGCTGAA
This sequence comes from Nitrosomonadales bacterium, assembly GCA_018657165.1. GTDB lineage: Bacteria > Pseudomonadota > Gammaproteobacteria > Burkholderiales > Methylophilaceae > BACL14. The sequence goes on along the minus strand of JABHXS010000101.1, from coordinate 10,420 downwards.
AGAAATGCTAAAAGAAGAGCACAAAGCTCTAAAGAAGAAAAATCTAAACTTATTGATGAAAAAAGAGCGGCAATTTCTGCAGCAATGGATAGAATTAAAGAATATGAAAAGAAAAAATAATGTTTAATCAACAATCTCCATTTATTCAAAAGACATCAAGCGTAACCCAAGTAATGTTGCTGGTAATGCTTGCCTTAATTCCAGGTATTTTAGTGTATGTTTATTATTTTGGATTTGGAGTCCTTTTTAACTTATCAGCTGCGATTATTACTGCATTAGTTTCTGAATTTATTATCCTCAAGATGAGAGGCTTATCGGTTAAAAATTATATTACTGATGGAAGTGCAATTGTTGCAGCGAGCTTACTCGCTATTTCAATCCCATCTATTGCTCCATGGTGGATTATAGTCATCGGCACATTATTTACCATTGTCATAGCAAAACACCTTTACGGTGGTCTCGGATCTAATCTCTTCAACCCTGCAATGGTAGGTTATGCCGCGCTATTAATTTCTTTCCCTGCCATCATGACTAAATGGCCACAACCAATTGAATATCTCTCTATTCATGAACATCTAAATATTTTCTTATACGGACTTAAAGAGAAGGTGGATGGCTTCACAAGCGCCACCCCTCTGGACTTTATCAAAACACAATTATTTTTAGGAAATAAAGTTATCGATACATCAAGCTATCAATCGTATGCTGATGCAACAAAAATTATTGGCATTGGTTATTTACTCGGTGGCATTTTCCTGTGGTACAAAAAAATTATTACATGGCATTTGCCTATAACTTTTATAATAAGTCTTTTTGTAATTGCTTCAATATTTTGGTTAATAGATCCTATTCAATTTCAAAACCCAATGACCCATATTCTCTCAGGAGGATCCCTACTCTGTGCCTTTTTTATTATTACAGACCCTGTTAGTGGCCCCACCACACCTAAGGGAAAAATAATTTTTGCTCTTGGGGTTGCGGTTTTAGTTTATTTGATAAGAGTCTTTGGTGGCTACCCAGAGGGCATTGCCTTTGCTGTAATCTTTATGAATATCTGTGTTCCTTTGATTGATAAATATAGTCAACCTAAAGTCTTTGGTCATGATTAAATTTTTAAAAAATTATAAAATTATTGCTAAAACGGTATTAGCAATGATCATATTTAGCGTCATTTTTTCATTCATTCTGTCTTTTTTTTACCTTAAGACTGAACCAGTTATTTTAAAAAGTGAAATGGAAGCAAAAAAAAGATTATTGCTTCAAGTGCTGCCTAGCAATATTTATAACAATGATCTAGTCAATAGCTATATTGTCATACCCCCTAACGCTTTACTCAAAAATAAAATTGATTCGAAACTATATCTCGCCAAACAAAATGATAAAACTACAGCAGTAATTATTGAGACAACGGCTCCTGATGGCTATAGCGGAGAAATAAAGTTACTTGTAGGAATTAATAGAAATGGTGAGATTTTAGGTACTAGGGTTATTAAACACCAAGAAACTCCCGGGCTAGGTGATTATATTGATATCAAGAAAGATTCATGGATCACTATTTTTAAGTCTATCTCATTGGACAATACACCTAAAAGGGATTGGGCTGTTAAGAAAGATTATGGTAAATTTGACTATATGGCTGGCGCAACAATAACGCCACGTGCAGTTATAAAAGCAATCTACAACTCCTTAATTTTTTTTAATACACATAAGATTGAGCTAGGGATTAATGTTTAAAGAATCAATTATTAATGGGCTATGGAAACAAAATCCTGGAACTGTTCAGCTTTTGGGTCTTTGTCCAACCTTAGCAATGACTAATACGATCGTGAATGGAGTGAGTTTAGGGATTGCCACAATGTTAGTGATGAGTATTGCTAACACATCAATCGCCCCTATTAGAAAATTTATCCCTGACGAAGTAAGAGTGCCGATCTTTATTTTAGTTATAGCCGCTCTCGTAACCGTTGTTGATTTAAGCATTCACGCTTACGCAGAACCTCTCTACCAAACACTTGGTATTTTTATTCCTCTGATTGTCACAAATTGTATTGTATTAGCACGCGTAGAGTCTTTTGCTTCCAAGAATCCAATTTTGCCCTCTTTCTACGATGGTTTATTTATGGGTTTAGGGTTATGTCTAGTCTTAGCAATTTTAGGTGCGATGCGAGAATTTTTAGGTCAAGGCACCTTATTTTCAGGCTTAAATCTCATTTTTGGCGATACATTTAATAGTAATGGTTTAAGTTTTTTTGATCAATATGAGGGCTTTCTCTTAGCTATCCTTCCACCAGGTGCTTTTCTTGGATTAGCATTCATGATTGCTTTTATGAATTGGGTCAACCAAAAAAATTAACTGATGAATCATGAAAAAAGAAGGGCTATTTTTAGCCTTCTCAAAAAAAATACACCAAACCCTACAACCGAGTTGATTTATCACTCCCCATTTGAATTATTAATTTCAGTCATACTCTCTGCACAAACAACAGATATAGCAGTTAATAAGGCTACAAAAAAATTATTTGAGATTGCAAATACCCCCTTATCTTTAAGTAATTTAAGTATTGATAAAATAGAAGGGCTAATTAATTCAATTGGTCTTTATAAAAATAAAGCAAGAAATATTCAATTGACAAGTGCCATATTACTAGAAAAATTTAATGCAAAAGTACCCGCTAATCGAAATGATCTTGAAAGTCTTCCAGGGGTAGGACGAAAAACAGCAAATGTTATTTTAAATACCCTATTTAATGAACCCGTTATTGCAGTTGATACCCATATTTTTAGGTTAGCTAATAGAATTAACATCGCTCCGGCCAAAACGCCACTCGCGGTTGAAAAAAGACTAACAAAATTAACACCTAATGAGTTTTTAAATGATGCTCATCATCTCTTAATTCTGCATGGAAGGTACGTTTGCAAATCAATTGCCCCGCAATGTGGCGAATGTGTAATATCAAGCCTATGTGAATACAAAAAGAAAATGCCTTAAAATAAAGATTCAGCTCTTTGATTTAGATTTTGCATAATCTCCTGTCTCTCTTTTTCTGTCTTCAGTGCCCAATTTGAAATTTCATCCAGGGTTCTAAAGCATCCCCTGCACATGTCTTCGTTGTTATATTGACAGACACCAATGCATGGTGTGCTAAATTGATCAGTGTCACTCATTACTTTAGAGCCCCATGACAATGTTTATATTTCTTATTACTTCCACATGGGCAAAGTTCATTTCTTCCCACTTTCCTCATTTGTTGGTCATCTTTTTTCTTATTCACCTGAGCATTTTTCACCTGCTCTGAATTTTTTTGGTCAATTACTGATGCATCTTTTTCATTTTTTACCTGTACAAGCATTAAAACACGGGTGGTTTCATATTTTATGGACTCAAGGAGTGCTTCAAATAATGCAAATGCCTCTTTTTTAAATTCTTGCTTTGGGTCTTTTTGTCCGTATGCTCTTAAACCAATTCCCTGCCTCAGTTGGTCCAGACTAGAAAGATGTGATCGCCACTGATGATCAATAATTTGAAGCATTGCTGATCTTTCAAAGTGATGCATGGCTTCGACACCCGCTAACTTTTCTTTTTCAGCATAAATTTTATCAGCTGTCTCAGCAGTCCGCTTCACAACCTGATCTATAGCAAGGTTAGGTTCTTTTTTAAGCCAAGTCTTAATATCAACTTTTAGGTTGTACTCTCCTTGTAATTTGCTTTCCAGTGCTGGTAAATCCCACTGCTCTTCAATGCTTTCCGGTGGCATATAATCATAAATTGTTTGGGTGATCACATCCTCTCTAATTCTTGAAACAGTATCTCTCATACTGGTGCTATCTAAAACGTCATTCCTTTGTTCATAGATTACTTTTCTTTGATTGCTAGGCACGTCATCAAACTCTAATAACTGTTTACGTATGTCAAAATTTCTAGCCTCGACTTTTCTTTGAGCCCCTTCAATCGATTTGTTTACCCAAGGGTGTTCAATTGCCTCGCCCTTTGGCATTTTTAATTTTTCCATGATTGATGAAACTCGATCTGATGCAAATATCCTCAGAAGTGAATCTTCAAGTGAAAGATAAAAAGAACTAGAGCCTGGGTCACCTTGCCTACCCGATCTTCCTCTCAATTGATTATCTACTCTTCGTGATTCATGACGCTCTGTCCCGATAATATGCAAGCCACCCGCATCAATAACTTTCTTATGACTGATATCCCATGCAGTCTTAATTGCTTTAATTTTTTTATCTTGCTGTGCCTTATTTAGCTTTACATTATTTTTTATCTTTTCAATTTCTGGTTCAGCATTGCCGCCTAATACAATGTCTGTTCCTCGACCCGCCATATTTGTTGCGATGGTAATCATTCCAGGCTGTCCTGCTTGAACAATAATGTTTGCTTCTTTTTCATGCTGTTTTGCATTCAACACTTGATGTTTTAATTTTGACTTATTTAATAACTTTGAAACTAACTCTGAGTTTTCGATTGATGTTGTACCCACCAAAACAGGTTGGGATCTTTTCGCGCACTCTTTTATATCTTCCAATACAGCAAAATATCTCTCTTCAGAGGTGCGGTAAATTTTATCTATTTTATCTTTTCTAATGGTTGGTAAGTGAGGTGGAATCACCACTGTCTCAAGCCCATAGATGGAATTAAACTCCTCAGCTTCCGTGTCTGCCGTACCTGTCATCCCACAGAGCTTTGTGTACATCCTAAAATAATTTTGAAAAGTAATTCCCGCTAATGTTTGATTCTCTTTTTGAATGGCAACCTTTTCTTTTGCCTCTATTGCTTGATGCAGCCCATCTCCCCATCTCCGCCCTGGCATCATCCTACCAGTAAATTCATCAACAATTGTTACCGCTCCATCAGCAACAACATAATCCTTATCTTTAATAAACAAATAATGCGCTCTTAGAGAAGAGTTAATATGATGAAGCAAATTAATATTGGCTGCATCATATAGGTTAGAATCTTTTTCTAAGATTCCCACCTTAACGAGTATTTTTTCAATATTAATGTGCCCGTCATCTGATAATATTGCTTGATTTGATTTTTCATCAAGCCAAAAGTCACCTTTACTGTCAGGTTTGTCCTGTTTTTTTAATTGCGGAATGATGGCATCAATTTTTTTATATAAATCAATATTATCTTCTGCTTGCCCTGAAATAATCAAAGGCGTCCTTGCTTCGTCAATTAAAATAGAATCAACTTCATCAACAACAGCAAAATTCAATGGCCTTTGCACTCTTTCTGATGCCGCGTACACCATATTATCGCGCAAATAATCAAACCCAAACTCATTGTTTGTTCCGTAAGTGATGTCTGACTCATAGGCTTCTTTCTTTACATCAGGAGAAATCCTCGAAAGATTAATTCCAACAGTTAGACCTAAGAAGTTATAAAGCTTACCCATCCATTCGGCATCACGTTTCGCCAAATAATCATTGACGGTAACAACATGAACCCCTTTACCCGAAAGTGCATTTAAATAAACAGGGAGGGTTGCGACAAGTGTTTTTCCCTCTCCTGTTCGCATTTCAGAAATTTTATTATCATTTAAAACCATGCCACCTATTAATTGCTCATCAAAATGCCTCATGCCTAACGACCTTACGCTTGCCTCTCGCACATGGGCAAATGCTTCAATAAGCATGCTTTCAAGTGATTCGCCTTTTTTGATGCGCTCTTTAAATTCCTCTGTCTTAACCTTAAAGTCAGCATCCTTTAACTTCTTAACCTCATCTTCGAGCGCATTAATCTTTGTAACTAATTTTTTATAGTTACCAATTAATCGATTATTTCTTGTTCCAAAAATACTACCTAATAAATTTTTCAGCATAATTTTCTTATTTTTATTTTTATTTTTTTAAATATTGCCTAGGGTCTAGCGCCCTACCATGCAATCTAATTTCATAGTGTAAATGAGGGCCTGTTGAACGTCCTGTATTACCAACCAATGCAACCACCTGATTTTTTTCGATGATATCGCCTTTTTTAACTAAAATTTTTGAGCAATGCGCGTACCTTGTTTCAAGCCCATCGCCATGTTTAATTTTTAAAAAATTCCCATAACTTTTATCTTTCGCAACCATGGTTACCATCCCAGCTCCCGTTGATTTAATCTCTTCTCCTTGGGCAGCACTAAAGTCTAAGCCAGCATGAAAGGCGCGAATACCTAAAAAAGGATCCCGTCTCCAACCAAAACTAGATGAGTTAAAAGGAACCTCTACCGGATAAAGAGTTGGTAAGGTTTCTTTTAATACAGAATGCTTTAAAAGTAGAGCTTCTTTCTTATTATAAAAAATCTCTCTTTTTTCAACTTTTTCAAGTAAATGAGTAAGGACTTTATGGATATCACCCAAGCTTAAATTATCATTTACAAAAGGACCGCCTACATTCTTATCTTTTTTTTCCTTCAATTTAGGTAGCTTATCCTTACCCAAGATTTGACCCCTCATAATCTCTTGAATTCTCTCTGACTGTGCATCAAGCTGAATTATACGCGCGTTTAGTTCCCCAATCTGGCTTATATAAAGATCTACTTCTTGGTTTGTGGGGGCTACTTTTATTTCTTGCTCCAATACCAATGGAGCGATCGACATTTCATCTTTATTTTCTTGAGTATTAAATATGATGTATGCGCATATAAAACCAATAGAAAAGATTATCGATACCAATACAATCAATGAATAAAAACTTAAGCTTTTTGGTTTTCTGGCATTCTTGTTAAGAAATAATATTTTCATCTAAAATTTGTTAGTTATTCTATTATTAAAATAATGTAGCATTATAGTATGGAACCCATAAAAAAGTTGCTACATGGTCAAAATTTTTCTGAATTTAACACAAAGAAAGAAGAGCTCGAGTCTCTACAAAAAGTGCTTTCAGATAGCTTAGAGAAAAAATTCAAAGGGAGGGTTCTTGCAAAAAACATACTTAATGATGTTTTTTTTGTTGAGGCGATGAATAGCGCTGTCGCATCGCAATTAAAAATGACTGACTCACAGCTCATAGAGAAAATTAACGACACACACCAGATAGAAACCAAAATTAAGAAAATAAAAATTAATGTGGCCATCCAGCACCTATCCAACCCAAAAAGAAATATAAGAAATATTCCTGCCTCAGCTAATGAGTCACTCAGGCATTTAAAAGCGGAGATGAGTGATTCACCATTAAAAAATATTATTAATGGCTTATTTAAACCAAAAAAATAAATAGTTACTCATGGCCGAGATTATTATCTTTATTTTTTCAGGTGTGACTATTGGTATCGCAGCAGGTTTATTTGGTTTGGGAGGTGGCCTGATAATCGTCCCGGTTGTGACCTATTGTCTAGTTTATTTTTCTGGCACCCCCTTTAATGAAGCAATCATTATTGGAGTCAGCACCTCTCTGGCCTCTATAATTATAACTGGTGCGATGGCTGCGTATGCACACACCAAAAATCATAATGTAGATTATTCGGTCGTAAAAAGATTTATCCCAGGTTTAATTATGGGCTCTGTCGCAGTAGGATTTTTTATTAAAAATATTCCGGGTGATTTTTTAAAACATATTTTTATTTTGTATGCCTTTTTTATTGCTTTCAAACTAATAAAGCATCAGAAAATTTTTAAACAAAGCACACTGCCCAATCGATGGCTTTCAAATACAATTAGTTTTCTTTTTTCTATCATCTCAGGCATTGTTGGGATTGGTGGGGCAACACTATTTGTGCCCTTTTTTATTAAGAATAATATAGCCCCCAAGCTTGCTATTGGAACATCTAGTGTTTTGGGTTTTTTTATTGGACTTTGCGCATCAATTGCAATTTATATTGGCTACCTATCTTCAGGATTAAATAACCAAATTACATTTGGGTTTGTCTACATTCCAGCTATTTTATTTTTAACATTCCCAAGCCTTATCTTCATCAAGCTTTCTGCTGGCTGGCTATTAAAATTAGATGATCTATTAATTAAAAAGTTATTTAGCTTGTTATTAATAACAATAGGGATCTTAATGCTATTTAATTAAAAACCCATCTTTAAGTTATTTTTTTGATTGAACCTTCTGTGAAAACAGTTATAATTACGCATTATTTTTTTCAAGTCTTATACAAGACTTGAATTTTAAAAAACTCACGGAGGAAATATGTCACTAGTCGATTACCCAGTAATTAATATAGCTATAGGTGCAGCAGTACTTGCAGTTATCTATGGTTTGATTATGTCCAAATGGATTATCAACCTACCTGCAGGCAATGCAAAAATGAAGGCAATTGCAGGCGCGATTCAAGATGGTGCAGCTGCCTACTTAACAAGGCAATATAAAACAATAGGTATTGTTGGCATTATATTAGCAGCACTTATTTATTACTTTATTGATTGTAATACTGCGATTGGTTTTGTCATTGGGGCTGTGTTATCTGGCTTATGTGGCTTTATCGGCATGAATGTTTCTGTGCGTGCAAATGTAAGAACTGCGCAGGCAGCTACAAAAGGCCTGCCTCAAGCATTTGATGTTGCTTTTAAAGGTGGTGCTATCACTGGTATGTTGGTAGTGGGTCTTGGTTTATTAGGTGTGGCTGGCTTTTATCTATACCTAGGAGGTGAAACACTTACAACCTCTGAAGCCTTAAATCCTTTAATTGGTTTAGCTTTTGGATCATCACTCATTTCCATCTTTGCCCGTTTAGGTGGTGGTATTTTCACTAAGGGTGCTGATGTTGGTGCTGATTTAGTCGGTAAGGTTGAAGCAGGGATCCCTGAAGATGACCCAAGAAACCCAGCTGTGATTGCTGATAACGTAGGTGATAATGTGGGTGATTGTGCTGGGATGGCAGCTGACTTATTTGAGACATACGCAGTGACAATTATTGCGACAATGGTGTTGGGTGCTCTGATGGTATCTAACATCAACGGCGTGCTCTATCCTTTAATGCTAGGTGCGGTTTCAATCATAGCTTCGATTATTGGATGTATTTTTGTAAAAGCTAACAAGAAAATGACCAATGTAATGCCAGCACTTTATAGAGGTCTAGCAGTTGCAGGTGTTCTTTCAGCGATTGCATTTTATTATGTCAGCGTTCAAATGTTCCCACAGGGCATCGAAATTAATGATCAAACTTTTTCAGCGACTGCGTTATTTGGTTCAGCAGCGGTTGGATTAGTTTTAACTGCATTACTTGTACTTATTACAGAGTATTACACAGGTACTGAGTATAAACCTGTTCAGCATGTTGCTAAAGCATCTGAAACAGGGCATGCGACAAATATTATCGCGGGTATTGGTATCTCAATGAAATCAACTGCATTACCAGTGATTTCAGTTTGTGCAGCTATCTTTACTTCGTATGAGCTTGCAGGACTTTACGGTGTTGCGATTGCAGCAACGTCTATGTTAAGCATGGCAGGAATTATTGTGGCACTTGATGCTTACGGGCCTATTACAGATAATGCAGGTGGTATTGCTGAAATGGCAGGCCTTCCTCAAAAAGTGCGTGACATTACTGATCCATTAGATGCGGTGGGTAATACAACGAAGGCTGTAACAAAAGGTTATGCGATTGGTTCAGCAGGCCTTGCTGCTCTTGTACTTTTTGCAGACTACACACACAAGCTAGAACACTACAACATCATGACAAACTTTGATTTAAGTGAGCCGATGGTGATTATTGGTTTATTTATTGGTGGTCTAATTCCTTTCTTGTTTGCAGCGATGGCGATGGAAGCTGTTGGGCGTGCGGCGGCATCAGTTGTTGAAGAAGTAAGGCGTCAATTTAAAACGATCAAAGGCATCATGACAGGTAAGGGAAAACCAGATTATGCTAAAGCAGTTGATTTATTAACAGCTTCAGCAATTAAAGAAATGGTTATTCCTTCAATCCTACCCGTTGCTGTCCCCGTTATCGTCGGTATCTATTTGGGACCACAAGCTTTAGGTGGCTTACTAATGGGAACGATTGTGACCGGTTTATTTGTTGCGATTTCAATGTGTACAGGTGGTGGTGCATGGGACAATGCGAAGAAATACATCGAAGATGGTCATCATGGCGGTAAGGGCTCAGAGGCACATAAAGCATCTGTTACTGGTGATACTGTAGGTGACCCATACAAAGATACAGCAGGCCCTGCGATTAACCCTTTGATTAAAATTATTAACATCGTTGCACTACTCATCGTGCCGATTTTATAATCACCTCAAAACCTTAAAAAAACCTGTCTTTTTAGGCAGGTTTTTTTTCGCCCTAAATTACTACTCTACTTTGACAATAAACTTATGTTTTATATTTGAAAGGCCGGCAATTTCAAACTAAGCAATTGAGTTATTAATTATCATATTGTTGAAGCTTGTTAAACTTAATTACTTCATTAAGTCTTTTTGCGTAGTCCCCATCTCCTAATGTGGAATAATCTGACAATCCTTCCGTGAGTTTGAGTG
>JABHXS010000067.1 GCA_018657165.1 Nitrosomonadales bacterium | reverse complement strand
TCATAAACAGTCCACAGGAGTAGATTCAGATATCATTAACATTTCTTTAGGCGATCATGTAAAAGGACTCATTAATAGTCAGAATGATGAAAATGGGGATCCATCAATCACTAATGGCCTTGTTGAAGTTAATTCAGATAAAAAAATAAAAATACCAGATTCAGGTATTCTATTTGTAGCAAACCTTAATGAAGTTAACCTGGAGGAATTGGTGAATTTAATTCCGGATGGCGGATCAGAAATCTCGGAAGAAGAAAGCTCATCGTCAGAATCTTTGGATATCGAGGCGAAACTGAATATAAAAAAACTTGATGCTTATGGATACATTTTCAATAGCTTTAAACTTAAGTTAAGGCCTGAAGATCCTGGAGTTATTGTTCAGCTGGATGGTGAAGGGGCTAGAGGAAACATTCTTTGGAATCCAGATAAGAATTTAATTAAAGCAAGATTTGAAGAGCTTCATCTGATAGGCAGTGATGATTCAATAGAGGAATGGGAGGGGGCCTATGAGTCAAAAGACCCCATCATTAAAGCCCCCCTTAAAATTGACTTAAAAATTCAAGAGTTTTTACTTAAATCGAAGTATTTTGATAATGATTTGAACGGAAACTTAACTTTTCAAGCGAGCAAAACTAATAACAAGTGGTTTATTGACTTATTTAAATTCCTTAATCCTGACTATGCATTTAAAGTCACAGGGGTTTGGCATGATGAGGCGGTTAAACCTGACACAGAAATTGATTTTAATTTGAAAATTACAGATTTAAATAAAACGCTTGAAGAATTTAATATTAACAAGCTTATGAAGGGTGGCTTAGGTGAATTGAACGGAAAACTATCTTGGCCACAAAGTCCATGGAAATTTGATCGGCATGAAGCCTACGGATCCATTTCAATTAATATGGACAAGGGGGTTATACTCGAAGCACAACCAGGCGCGATGGGAAGATTGTTTGGATTGCTATCACTTCAATCGCTTCCAAGTAGGCTTAGCTTAGATTTTAGTGACCTATTTGAGGATGGATTTGCTTTTAATACAATCGATGGCTACGTAAAACTAAAAGATAGCACCTTACATTCGGAAAACTTTGAAATCAAAGGTCCGGCAGCGGATATCACAATTGAGGGTGATATTAATATCAAAGAAGAAACGCAGAGCTTAATTGTTACCATTACACCTAACGTGACAGATACTATGTCTATTGCAGCCCTTGCTGGAGGTCCAATTGCGGGAGCTGCGGCTTTTGTTTTTCAAAAGCTTCTCAATGACCCACTCAATGAGGTACTAACAGACCAGTATAGATTAACAGGTTCATGGAAAGATCCTCAGGAGACGCCAATTGACAGAGATACCTTGAAAAATTTAGGTGAAGGTATTTCCGAACAAATAGATGAACAAATTATCAATCCAACACAAGAATTATTTAAATAAAGCTATTAACTAATGCAAGATTTTAGACTTTCCAACGAATACATAATCAACAAAAGTGACCTCAGTCACCAAAACTTATTTAAATATCTTGATGAGATTAAGAATAATTCAGCAGATTATGCAGATATTTACTTCCAATACAGTAAAAATGAATTCTGGTCACTAGAAGATGGCGTTGTTAAAAATGGAAGTTATTCAATCGATCAAGGGGTAGGTATTCGTTCAATCTCAGGTGAAAAAACTGCATTCACCTACTCTGATGATATATCAAATTCTGCATTAAAATCAGCAGTTCAGGTAATAAAGTCAATGAGCAATCATGGAAAAGGTGCCACTTACCAATTACCCAAAAGCAATACCTCAGCTCAAAAATACACAAATGAAGACCCCATCCGGAGTATTAAAAATACTGAAAAAATACAGATTCTAGAAAAGATTGGTAATCTTGCTAAAACCTTAAGCCCCTTGGTTACAAAAGTATCTGCCTCGCTTGCCTCGAGTTTTGATGTAATTTTAATTCAGAATCATTTTGGGCAACTGGTTGAAGATGTCAGGCCCTTAGTTCGTTTATCGGTTTCAGTGATTGTAGAGTCAAAAGGGAAGCGAGAACAAGGGTCTTCAGGCGGGGGTGGAAGATATAGCCTACAATATTTCGATGATGAAATATTAACCAAATACGCAAAAGAAGCCGTAGATAATGCGCTTACAAATTTAGAGGCTGAAGCTTCGCCTGCTGGCTCAATGACAGTTGTGTTAGGCTCGGGATGGCCGGGCATATTACTTCACGAGGCAATTGGCCATGGATTGGAAGGTGACTTTAACAGAAAAGGCACCTCCGCCTTCAGCAACAAAATAGGCCAGCAAGTTGCTGCTAAAGGAATTCACATTGTTGATGATGGGACAATTGAAGGTAGAAGAGGCTCATTAAATGTTGATGACGAAGGGAATGCAACAAAAAATACAACACTCATTGAAGATGGAAAATTAGTTGGATACATCCAGGATGCGCAGAATGCAAGATTAATGAATATGGATGTAACAGGCAACGGAAGAAGAGAGTCATACGCCCACCTACCAATGCCGAGAATGACTAATACATATATGCTAAATGGAAATCACACAAAAGAAGAAATAATAAGATCGGTAAAAAATGGATTATATGCCAATAATTTTGGGGGTGGACAAGTTGATATCACAAGCGGTAAATTTGTTTTTTCTGCATCTGAGGCATATTTAATCAAAGATGGTCGTATTAGTCGCCCCGTTAAAGGAGCTTCAATTATTGGTAACGGCCCAGATATTCTTAAACAAGTTAGTATGGTGGGTAATGATCTTAATCTTGATTCGGGCGTTGGGACTTGTGGTAAAGAGGGTCAAAGTGTCCCCGTCGGTGTTGGTCAACCTACCTTAAAAATTGATAATATCGTTGTTGGTGGAACGAATTAATCTCTTTATTTAACACGGTTCTTATACTCAAGCGTTCTTGTGTCGATTTCAATCTTGTCACCATTGTCACAGAAGATGGGAACCATAACCTCAAACCCTGTGCTTAGCTTAGCTGGCTTCATGACCTTGCCGGAGGTAGTGTCGCCCTTCACAGCTGGTTCTGTATAGGTTATTTCTCTAATCACGGAATTTGGAAGCTCTACCGATATCGGCCTCTCCTCATAAAAAATAATTTCGCATGCCATTCCATCCTCTAAAAACTTTAGGGTGCTCTCCATGCCACCTTTATCAATCTCATATTGATTGAAATCTGAATCCAAAAATATATAGTTCGGATCAGAAAAATAAGAGTACGTTACCTCTTTTTTTTCTAGGATAACTAGGTCAAATTTATCTGTAGCTTGATAGATTTTTTCTGCCGCATTATCAGTCAGCAAATTCTTCATTTTCATTTTAACAATCGCTGCGTTCTGCCTTCGACCTGATTTCGAAATATTGTATTCTGACTTTTGAACCACCATGGGCGACCCGTCAACAATAATTACGTTCCCCACCCTCACCTCTTGTGCAGTTTTCATTGCAATCCTTCAAAATTATTTTTTTTGATTATACCTTTTTAATAGTCAATCTTTATAATTGTATAACTGGTATGAACACCGTTAATGTTTACATTAACCGTATCTTTTTTTTCTCGGCCCAACAAAGATCTTCCGAGAGGAGAAACCCAGCTTATATATTGGCTATCATGGTCAGTCTCATGCTGACCTACAACCCTTAACTTTAAAGTTTTGTTTTTTTGGTCTTGGAATAATTCAACATATGCACCAAAAAAAATCTTTTCTCTATTTATATTCTCACTTGACTGAATAATATCGGCATTTTCAATAATTGTTGTCAGAAATTTAATCCTAGAGTCAATTTGTCTTAACTTTTTTTTCCCGTAAATATAATCTCCATTTTCACTTCGGTCACCATTTCCCGCTGCCCAGGATACGACCTCAACAATCTTTGGCCTCTCATGCCTGATAAGGCTAGACAACTCTTCTTGGAGTCTCTTGAAGCCTTCTAAAGTGATGTAATTTTTACCTTTTGCCATTTTTCCTAAAAGCTATACATTAATTTTGAGTTAAAATTAAAATAATGATAAACAATTCTTACAGCATCGTAGTATGTGAAAATGAAATCCAAGCAAATGATATTAGGCTTACCTATAAAAAACAATCAAAAATTAATGTATTAAAAATTCCTAAGATTAAAACTTTAGACAATTGGATAGCTAGTGAATATCAAGACTATCTAATGATAGAAAAAGTCAAAAAAGAACTCTTCATATTAAACGGTATTGAGGAAAAAATTATATGGGAAAGAATAATAAGAAATGATCTCAAAAAAAGACAGGAAAATAAAGTAACAGACATCACAAATATTGCCCAACAGGCAATAAATGCAAATAGAATCTTATCAACTTATCATATAGATGATAGTGAATTACAGAAAAATATGGCATACAAAGAACCTAAATACTTTCAAGGGTGGAGGGGTAGTTTTCAAAAAGAATGTGCTCAAAAAAGCCTTATAACAAAATATGACTTTATAAATCAATTTACAGAACTTCAAAAACAAAAGGAAATCATTAAAAATGAAAAAATATTATTTATAAGCCTCGATAAATTTAAAATTAGCCATCAAAAACTTTTTGAAGCAATGGGTATAAATAATGAAGTTATAAATGATTTAGATGGGGAAATTATAAAATCCACTCCAATTCATAACGCATTCCAGACCTATGATCATGAGATATCTGCAGTAGTAGGATGGATCAAAGAAAAAATATCAAAGAAAAAAACTAAATTACTCATAATGACGCCAGCACTTGAGAGGTTTCAGGTGAAACTTCAAAATGAAATAGACAGAAATATTCAGCCATCAATTTTTAATGATATGCAAACTAATAGTATCTTGAATACAAGTCTTAAAAGACCATTATCAGCAGAACCAATAATACGAGCTGCTTTAATTTTGATTAAGATCAATGAAAATAAACTAATACCATTAAAAGAGCTCCATGAATTAATGCTGTTTGATAACTGGATAGCAGAAGACAGTTTTTTATATAGACAGTATTTTGCAAATCAATTAAAAGAAAGCAAGAAACATTTTATTTCTTTAAAAGACCTACAGGGTTTATTAAAAAAATCCTTTTCTGTTGGTCAAAAAAATAATCCTCAAATGCTCCTTGATGCTTTCAATGTTATTCAAAATAACCGAGATAAGTGGCATAAATACAATAAACCCTCCAATTGGAATGAGCTAATATATGAATATCTATCAAAATTAAACTTTGGAAAAATAAGTAACTTAATACACTTTGAAAACAATAATTTAAAAGAATTTTTTAAAGTATTAAATCAACTAAATAGTAGTAAGGTAGTGCCTGAAAAATTAGAATTATCAGAGTACTACACTTACCTAGAATACTACCTTGAAAACTTTGTGCCTAACCAACCAAACAAAGAAGCTTACATCGATATTTACGGTTTTTATGAAAACCCCACAAAAAAATATGATGCCATATGGCTGATGAATATGAATGATAATTTCTGGCCTAACAAAGAAGAATACAATCCTTTTTTATCAAAAAAAATTCAGGAGAAATGTAATTTATTTAATAATACTTATCAAAAAAAGTTTTATTTAAATAAAATAACGAGACTTTCAAAATTATCACCAGAATTATCTATCTCCTTCTCGCTAAAGGATAAGGACACAGTTCTATCCGCTTCACCCTGGAACCAAAATGATATTAATGTCCATACCTTATTAAGAAAGCAATCGATATCGCTTGTTAAACATCAGATTTTTATTGCTGATCATCAAGCACCTGCCATAGAGGTTAAGGGCGAGTTATTTATTAGGGGTGGACGAGGCTGCCTCGAAAACCAAAATAAATGTCCTGCCTGGGCTTTTTACGCGAATAGACTAGGTTGCTCAAAGTATGAAAAAGACGAACAAGGTGAGGTTTCTAAAAGGGCTGAGGGATCCTTGATACATAGAGCCCTTGAGCTTTTTTGGGAGAAATGCAAGTCATTACATATGCTATTATCAATGAGTGAATTTGAGCTTTCTGATGTCATTAAAGATAGTGTTACACAAGCCTTAAAGGAGTTTTATTCTGATCATAATGAGATGGATAGCCGACTTTTGGTAATGCAAAATGAGCATTTGAAAAGCTTGCTCCATAGGTGGTTATCTGAAGAGAAAACAAGGCCTGAATTTGCAATTGATGAGCTTGAGAAACCCTATGAAGTTAAAGTAAATAAAATTAAATTTAATATTACTGTTGACAGAATTGATAAAATTCGGGGAATTAATAAATTACTTATTGATTATAAAACTGGAAAAAACCCCACTTCCAGAAGAGCTTTATTTTCTGATGATTTAACGGACCTTCAGCTTCCGATTTACGCGTGCTTTGCGCCTATTAAAAATCTTTCAGGGATTGCTATAGGACACATAAACAGAGAGAAAATCAATTTATACGGAATAATATCTCCGGATACAGAAGCAATTACAAAACAGCTGAATACAAAAATTGATAATCCGAATATTGCCGATTGGGACTCTCTACTATCGATATGGCGTAACCGAATTGAAAAAATCGCTGATCAATATTTATCAGGTGATGCTTCTGTTACATTCAGTGAAAAAATAGATTTTACTTATTGCGACATCCTGCCTTTGCTAAGGTTAGCCGAGAAAAAACTCCAATTTGAGCAATATGACTGACAACATCAAAAAGGCATCAGACCATAAGGCACGACAGGACGCTTTAGGCAGCGGCTCGTTTATTGTGCAAGCGCCAGCAGGATCGGGGAAAACATCGTTATTAATCAAAAGGTTTTTAAATCGTCTTCTTGAGGTTAAATCACCAACAGAAGTCCTTGCCCTCACCTTCACTAATAAAGCTGCAGCTGAGATGGTCCAAAGGCTAAAGGAGGCATTAAAAGGCAACGGAGAAGACAATGAAATAAAAGAATTAATAAAAAATATATCTAAGCATGCGCTTAAGCATAAATGGGATGAGGGCTATATTGACTCACTCATGGTCATGACTATCGATAAACTTGCCCTTCGGTTAATTAAACTAACCCCTATTCTAAGTAAATCAGGAGTTAAATTTTTAACGGATGAAGACCCTGAGGAGCTTTATCGAGAAACCATTAAAGAGACCCTAACCGCAAATGCCGATAATCAGTTGTTATTTGAATACTTTAATTATGATTATCACAAACTAACTGAGCAGTTATTAATATTAATAAGCAAAAGAGATCAGTGGCTTCCTATTGTAAGCGCTATATTAATGTCGAAAGATAAAAATATACAAGGCGTCTATGAAAAATATTATTTCAATGAATTAGATTTATGGGTTGATAAAAAAATTAAACCTATCTTTACGGAAAGGGAGCTAAAAGAGCTAGAGCTCATAGTTAATTATTCAGCAGATAACAAAAATATTGGTCATAAAGACAAACTAAGGTCTTCAATAAATTATGAATTTTGGTTGTACTTTCGTGATCTGATTATAAGTAAGGATGGTAAAAAAATTCTTAAAAGATTTACCACTTTAAGCGGGTTCCCTGCGACAAGTGAAGGGAATTTAATAAAAGGAAATTTATTA
>JABHXS010000074.1 GCA_018657165.1 Nitrosomonadales bacterium | reverse complement strand
TTCATGAAACCTCAAGCATCTTATTAAGGGCAAGCTTTGCGAGGGTGGCTTCCTTTTGCGGAACCTTAATTACATTTACTGGGTTACCTTCTATTATATTCTCTAAAGACCAGGCAAGATGTTGTGGATCTATTCTTGCCATAGTTGAACATTCACAAATAACATGTGACATAAATTTAACAAACTTACCTTCAGATTTCATTTCTTTTGCAAGTCGATTAACTAAATTAAGCTCCGTGCCAACTAACCATTCAGTTCCTGAATCTGCTTTCTCTATGGTGCGGAGAATAAATTCTGTAGAGCCTACGAGATCCGAATTTTTACATACATCAAAAGGAGCTTCTGGATGAGATATAACATTTCCATTAGGGTAATTTTTTTTGAAATCTTGAATGCTTTCCACTCTAAACATTTGATGAACGGCACAGTGTCCTTTCCATAACAAAATTTTAGATTCAATTATTTGTTTTTCTGTTAGGCCTCCTAGTGGTAAATCTGGGTCCCACACAGGCATCTTGTCAAGAGGAATACCCATCTTATGACCTGTCCATCTTCCTAGATTTTGATCTGGGAAAAAAAGTGCTTTTTCTTTTTGTTCAAATGCCCAATTCAATATTTTTGGTGCATTTGTTGAAGTACATACAATTCCTTGATGTTCCCCACAAAATGCTTTTAAATCAGCTGCTGAATTAATATAAGTTACAGGAGTAATTTTTTCATCAAAATCTACAACCTTAGAAATCTCCCTATACGTCCTCTCAACTTTTGCTAGATTGGCCATATCAGCCATTGAACAGCCAGCTGATAAATCTGGAAGTATGGTAATTTGATCGTCTCTTGATAAGATGTCTGCAACTTCTGCCATAAAGTGGACACCTAAAAAAACAATATACTTAGCCTCCAGTTTTTGGACATATTGTGCTAACTTTAGAGAATCTCCCGTAAAATCAGCATGTCTATAAACTGCCTCATTTTGGTAATGATGCCCCAGGATGACAAGATCTTTTCCTAGTATTTTCTTTGCCTCAATAATTCTTTCCTGGCAAATATCATTTTTTAATTTTTCAAATTGATCAAAGGTTATTGTGGAAGTGTTCATTGGGTAAATTCTAACTTACTATCGATTTAATTTCGCATAATTTTTCTAACGCCTTGCGATTTGTCCAAGAAAATACTTTATCCTTGGCATCCTTAATATTGAACCATTTATATTCTAAATGTTCCCTAGGAGAGATTTTTATAGCTATTTTTTTTGGAACTTCCAAACCAAAAATATGCTCAGTATTTTTATAAATATTTGGTGAGTATCGATGTCGCCAATGGGAATAAATTTCATACTCATAATTAAGGTTCCAATCTTGTAATTTGTATTGATTGGGATTTATTCCTGTCTCTTCAAAAACTTCCCTTCGAGCTGCCTCATAAGGAGATTCTTCTTTCTCAAGACTTCCTGTAACAGACTGCCAAAATCCTTTTTTATCAGCCCGATGAAGTAACAAAATATCATTTTTTTTTGTATAAATAACAATCAATGATGATACTGGTATTTTATATTTCTGAGTTTTCAAATATTGGGTAGTTTAAATATAATATTTTCTTCAATACCACTCATTTCATCAACTAAAACATCGTAATCATGCTTAATTTTTTTTATGAGATTTTTCACTAAAATTTCTGGGGCTGAAGCACCTGCAGTAATTCCAATCCTTTTTTTATTTAGCAGGATAGATAAATCAAAATTTTCTATATTTCCTACTAGCACAGATTCAACTCCTTCTTGCTTTGCTAGCTCAACTAATCTCGTCGAATTTGAGCTATTAGATGAACCGACAACAATGATAAGCTCTTTATCTTTTACTAATGACTTAACAGCATCTTGACGGTTTTGTGTTGCGTAACAAATATCATCTTTATTTGGACCCGTTATGTTAGGATATTTTTCCTTTAATTTTTTTATAATAACTTTAGTTTCATCAATTGATAAAGTTGTTTGTGTTACATAACTTATTTTTTCTGTATTTTTAAGCTCTAAACTATCAACTTCAGCTTGATTCTGTACTAAGAAAATTTTATCGTCTTTATCTACTTGCCCCATCGTTCCTTCAACTTCAGGATGACCCTCATGGCCTATCATGATAATAATATTTCCTTTAGAGCTTTGTGAGATAACCTGCCTATGAACTTTCGTCACCAATGGACAAGTCGCATCAATTGGAATTAAATTAAAATCTTGTGCTTTTTTTTTAACTAATTTTGACACGCCGTGAGCGCTATAAATAACATGACTGCCCTTTGGAATAGCTTCCATATCATCAACAAAAATGGCTCCTTTTTTTCTTAAACCCTTAATTACAAATTCATTATGAACAACCTCGTGTCTTACATAGATTGGTGGGCCATATTTTTCAAGAGTTTTTTCCACAATCATGATAGCCCTTTCAACCCCAGCACAAAAACCTCTTGGCTCTGCTAACATAATATTTATTTCTTTTTGCATCTTATAAATTTAGGATTCTAAAAGAAGCCTTTCACCCTTAATTAGATCGTCAAAAGACTCTTTTTCTCTAATTACGTGAATTTTATCTTTATCAATCATAAGCTCATATAACCTTGGCCTCGAATTATAATTTGAACTCATCGACATTGCATAAGCCCCTGCATCCAGAATAACCAAAATATTATTAGGCTCGATACTCATCATTCTATCTTTTCCAATAAAATCGCCCGTTTCACAAATTGGCCCAACGATATCAAAATTAAGTTTTTTTTCAGTTGTATCTGATACATTTAAAATTTTATGGAAAGCTCCATATAATGAGGGACGCATCAGATCGTTCATTGCAGCATCTATAATTGCAAAATTTTTGACTTGATCTTTCTTTACATATTCAACCTTTGTCATTATCACTCCAGCATCTGCCATAATGGCTCTTCCAGGCTCTAAAAGAATTTTTATATCTCTGTCTTTAGTTAGTGTTGCGACTACCTTGGCATATTCATTAAAGGCGATCGTTTTCTCATCCTCATAACTTACCCCAATACCTCCCCCAATATCCATATGCTTAATTTTTATTCCTTCTAATTCTAATTTATCAACTAGCGCTATTAACTTTCTAATTGAATCTTCGAAAGGTTTAAGGTCAGTGATCTGTGAGCCTATATGACAATCAATTCCTTCTATTGAAATTGAATCAAACTTTTTAGCTCTTTTATATAAATCAAAAGCACACGCTTCACTTACTCCAAATTTATTCTCTTTAAGCCCAGTTGATATATATGGGTGTGTATTGGCATCAACATTTGGATTTACCCGAATCGAGATAGATGCTTTTTTATTCAATGACTTTGCTATTTCTTGAATTCTACTCAGCTCATCTTCTGACTCAATATTGAAGGCAAGTATATTAGTTTCGATAGCCAGTTTAATTTCTTCTGAAGTTTTACCAACACCAGAAAAAACAATTTTTCTCGGATCGCCTTTTGCAGCAAGAACTCTTCTTAACTCTCCGCCTGAAACAATATCAAAACCTGCGCCATTTTTTGCTAATAAATTTAATATTGCTAAATTAGAATTAGCTTTAACCGCAAAACAAATCAAATGTTTTATATCTTTAAACGCTGCCTCAAAATTTTTAAAGTTGTCTGTAATTCTTTGTTTGGAATAAATGTAACTTGGCGTAGCAAACTTTTCTATAATTGAACCAACATGAACATCCTCAATAAAAAAATTCTTATTTTTCTTAACTAAAATTGAAGCTTTCATTTCAGGCGAATTGTTTATCTTCTATAAAGGATTCATCTTCATATTTTTCTAACTGCGACTGGGGATATTTTTCTTCTGGAATATAAAGATCTCCTTTGGTACCGCACCCACATAGGAAGAGAATATAAAAATAGATTAAAAAATTATTTTTTTTCATCCATCTATTTTATCATTAAAAAAGCTTTACCCATTAAGCTTTCTTGCTAGCAAGTTTTCAACTATAAGGCCATTCACAACACCAAAAATTAGTGAAGATAATAAAAATAAAGGTAATAAATATAGAATGCCATCGTGGGGAATGATCCATAACCTAACAACTAAGAACTGGCCTAAGACATGCGCTGAAGAAGAAACAACACTTAATCCAATTACACTCATAAAAGCTTTATTGATATCTTTAAGAAAATACATCGAAAGTAAACTCATTACTGCACCCATTAGGCTTAAAAAAAAAGTCGGGCCTAGGAAAGTGCCTAAAATCATACTTGCAACTAATACCCTTAATAAAGATACCCATACCCCTGTTATAAAATCATATTTATAAATCGTAAATAGAATAATAATATTTGCAATACCAGGCTTTACACCTGGTATGGGGCTTGGTATAAAAAAATCGATAATCGCTAGTGCAACTGCAATTGCTGATAGTTTTGCAATCATATGGTCACTTTTAGAGATTTTAATAATTGATTGAGTCATAATTTTTTTTATCGCCGATTATAAAAAGTGATACATAATTTGGTAGACATACAACCATTTGATTTTTTTTATTTACCCATCCTTGATGAACGCAATATTGTTTTCTGCAAGGTGATTTTTTTATTCTTGCTTTACCATTTTTAATCTCAATTTGAGATT
The DNA here is from genome assembly GCA_018657165.1 of Nitrosomonadales bacterium. Taxonomy (GTDB): domain Bacteria; phylum Pseudomonadota; class Gammaproteobacteria; order Burkholderiales; family Methylophilaceae; genus BACL14. The sequence goes on along the minus strand of JABHXS010000074.1, from coordinate 10,657 downwards.
GACCAATCTGCCCATCAACTAAAATTATTCTGTCTTGATTTATACTGTAGGTTCCGAGAGTAGATTGTCCTTTTTCTATTTCAATATATTTACCATCTGGTAAATCCCACCACATGAACATAGATAAAACTATTAGGAAAGAGGTGAGGGTAATAATTAACCAATCTCCTGTTTTAAACTTCCTAATAAATAGTAATTTTCTTATCATCAATTTTTTCTTGCCACATAATTATCTTATTCAGTTCATCACTTATCAATATTTCATTATTCTCTAAAACAATCAAATAATGGCTGATACTTAATTTTTTAGCCATTTCTATTTTTTTCTGAACCCCTACAATAAATAGTGGTTGGGTGTATGCATCTGATTTTTCTCCCGAATTCTCATCTGGTGGAATTAATATCGTCACTGATTGTGTATTTGTAGGTGGATAACCCGTGTACGGGTCGATAATATGTGAGTATCTTTGTTGGTTTAAAGTAAAATATTTTTGGTAATCTCCTGATGTTCCTATTGACCAGCCTGACTTCAACGGTAGAGTAGCCATCGCATTTGGGTTTCTAGGATCTTGGACTCCTACAATCCATTCTCTATCACCGTGCATACCCATGGCCAAAATATTTCCCCCGATATTGATCAGTGCATTATTTATTTTATATTGTTCTAGTATCCTTTTAGCTTGATCTAATGCATAGCCTTTGGCATATGCCCCCATATCAATTTGTACATACTTGTTTAAGCTGTTGAGTTCATCATTTTTTATTTTAATGTTATTCATGGAGGGCTTAGCTTCAACAAATTTAGTAATGACCTTTGGGTCCGGGATTGACTTAAGAGGAATGTCTGAATGAAATCCCCATAAACTTACAAGCTTCCCAATAGCTGGATTAAAAAATCCTTCGGTTTGATTTTCATAATCTTGCCCCCTTCGAATCAAAGAAATAACCTCTTGATCCTCTAATAAAAATGGAGAATCATTTTTAATTGCCTTATTTATTTTAAAAATTAAGCTTTTTTCCCAGGGATGGAGTAATTGATGGAGCCTATTAAAATTAGATAATATTTTATCTGATGCTTCTGAAGCTATTTTTTTTGATTCTCCAAATATCTTAATATCCACTATCGTGCCAAAAATGTAATCTTTTTTTTGAAAAAGTTTATTTCCACACTCACTAAGAGAAAAAATAATGATAACCACGATAAATAATACGGAAAGCTTTAGATGCTTTTTCATTGGGCAAGGTTAAAGTGCATCAATAACATACTCAGCGCAATTAAAACCTGTTTGTTTTTCTATTTCAACTAAGCATGTTGGGCTTGTAACATTTATTTCAGTTAAGTATTTTCCAATAACATCAATGCCCACAAAGTCTAGTTTATTTTTGACTAAATATTGTTTAATTGAGTTAACAATTTTGATATCTTGTTCCGTTAACTTTTTCGCAACCCCCACTCCCCCTTTAGCTAAATTTGCCCTAAAATCTAGATCACCTGGAATTCGTGCTAAACAAAATGGAAGCGGTTCACCTTTGATAATAATAATACGTTTGTCCCCTTTAGTAATATCTGAAACATATTTTTGGGCCATCATAACTTTACTATCTTTTACCGTTACAGTTTCAAGAATGCTATTCAAATTTTGATCTGAATTATCCGTCACAAAAATTCCATTACCTCCCATCCCGTTGATGGGCTTAAGAACAATCTTTTTATGTATTCTAAGAAAATTTATTACATCTTTAGAGGTTGAAGTGACAATTGTTGGTGGGATAATTTCTTCGAAATTAAGAATGGAAAGCTTTTCATTATGGTTTCTAACTGATGAAGGGTTATTAATAACCTCTATATCTTTTTTAACCGCATGGTCTAATAGATAGGTTAGGTTTAAATAATCATCGTCAAATGGAGGGTCTTTTCTAATAAAAATTTTATTAAAAAAAGCACTCTCATGTAATTCAGAATTTTTATAATTAATTTTTTCCTTAAAACCTAGGACTTTATGACTATAGATATTTAAATTGCCCTCATTCATTGAAAATTGATTAATTTCACAAAAGTATGTATCAATCTTTCTTCTAACACATTCTTTCATTAACAATAAAGTAGAATCTTTAGTTGTATTAAGTGAATCGACCGGATCAATTATAAAAAGATAAGCCATCAATCCTTTCCCGCAAGTTCTTTGGCTGATGCTAACATTGATAATCTAGCGATAACGCCATAAGCATAAAATCTATTGGCTTTATCATGACAAGGCCTGCCTTGGTCTGGCATTAGACATGAGGTTTCAAAAGCTACTGGCACAAAATGCATTCCTGGGGAATTCAAATTTTCATCTTTACTCTTGCTAGTATGAACTCGATAAAACCCTCCAATTACAAAATGATCTATCATATATACCACTGGCTCAGCTACTGCAGAATTAATTGTTTCTTCTGTATGAATGCCTTCTTGCACAAGCACCTCGGATACTGACAAACCTTCCTTCACAACTGACATTTTTTTTCTCATCTTTCTATTAAGATTTACAGCTTCTGAGCTATTCTTAACTGTCATCACCCCCATTCCATATGTACCAGCATCTGCCTTTATAACCACGTAGGGATCTTGAGAAATATTATATTCCTTATATTTTCTTTGTATTTGACTCAAAAGTCTGTCAATAGAATCTACAAGCCTATCCTCGCCTTCACGTCCTGAAAAATCCAAATTGTCTAATTTCTCCGACAATGGATCAATCAACCAAGGATCACTTCGTGTTAACGATGAGAACTCTTTAGCCACTTGACTAAAGTAATGGAAATGAGATGACTTTCTTCTGGTAGGCCAGCCGGCATTAATCGGTGGAATGATTTGCTGTCCAATATTTTTAATAATTTCAGGCACGCCGCCCGATAGATCGTTGTTCAAAATAATTGAACAAGGAATAAATTCAGATCCATCTTTATTTTTTAAAAATAAAAAATCTTCCCTTTTTTCAATAGGCTCTATGGTAATAAAATCATCTTCGTCTATCTTAATATTAGTGGATTCAGAAATACCTATATCTACGGTGCCAATCCTAACCTCTAATCCAGAGTTTTTTAAAATTTCTTTAAGCTGATATAAATTCTTTAAATAAAACATATTTCTTGTATGTTTTTCAGGAATAATTAAAACTCTTTTTGCCTCCGGACAAACTTTTTCTATGGCAACCGAAGCGGCTTGGATAGCTAAGGAAGCAAAGTCTGGATTTAAATTATTAAACCCTCCTGGAAATAAATTCATATCAACAGGAGCTAACTTAAATCCAGAATTTCTTAGATCAACTGATCCATAAAACGGAGCTTGGTTTTCTAACCACTTCGCTCTAAACCATTGTTCAATATCACAGCTACGATGAATAATAAAATTTTCTAATTCTAATAATTCTTTTGTTAGGTTCACTTTTAAGGGCTGATTCATATAATGTCTTTCCCTTGTGCCTGAAGATCTGCATGGTAACTGCTCCTAACCATTGGTCCACTTGCAATTGATTCAAAACCTAATCTCTCTGCCTCAATCTTTAGGCTCTCAAATTCATCAGGCGAAACATATCTTGCAACTGGCAAGTGAAACTCAGTAGGCTGGAGATATTGCCCTAACGTAATCATATCTACCTTGTGGCTTCTTAAATCTTTCAAAACTTCAATAATTTCTTCGTTCGTTTCTCCCAAACCTAACATCAAACCAGATTTTGTTGAAACATTTGGATACTTGCTCTTATATTTTGATAATAAATTTAAAGAATGCAGATAATCAGAGCCAGGCCTTGCTTGCTTATAGAGTCTCGGGATAGTCTCAAGATTATGATTAAATACGTTTGGTGGTGACTCATATAAAATGTCTATTGCCTTATCCAAACGGCCTCTAAAATCTGGCACAAGAATTTCAATGCTTATACTTGGATTTAATTTTCTTATTGAATTAATACACTTAACAAAATGTGAGGCACCCCCGTCTCTTAAATCATCTCTATCGACACTCGTAATAACAACATATTTTAACTTTAATGATGAAATGGTTTCTGCTAAATGATATGGTTCTTGCTCATCTGGTGGCTTAGGTTTTCCATGCGTTACATCACAAAATGGACATCTTCGTGTACACAAATCTCCTAAAATCATAAAAGTTGCTGTGCCATGACTGTAACATTCTGAGATATTGGGGCAACTTGCTTCTTCACAAACACTGTGTAATTTTTGTTTGCTAAGTAAGTTTTTAACTCTCATGTATTCTGCTGTTTTTGGCAGCTGCATTTTAATCCATGCAGGTTTTTTTAGAGGCTCTATTGGAATTATTTTAATAGGTATTCTTGATGTCTTATCCCTACCCAATTCTTTTTTATTTCTCATTTAAGGACCTAAATTTATTTTTAAATTGCTCCAAAACTTCTTTGACAATTTCACGTTGATCAATTTCTGGTAGATACTCATTCAATTGTGCCATTTTTAGATCTTCATAACCACAAGGATCGATATCAAGAAAGGGTTTTAGATTCATATTTACATTTAAACTTACACCATGATAAGTGAAACCTTTTTTTACTCTCAGACCAATTGAAGCAATTTTTTTCTGATCAATATAAACACCTGGCGCATTTTTTTTTAGCTCTCCAACTACCTTTCTTTTTTTAAGAAATAATAAAATAGAGTCCTCAATACCAGAAACTAGCTGTCTAATTGAGAGCCTATTCCTCTCAAGACTAATAAGAAAATAAAAAATTATTTGGCCTGGCCCATGAAATGTAATTTTCCCACCGCGGTCTACAAACAAATGCGGTATTGAACTTTTAGGCAACTTAGATTCTCTTTTATTAAGACCAGTTGTATATATAGGATTATGCTCTGTGACCCAGATCTCATCTGATTTTGGGTTTTTTTCAATATGGATTTTCATTGACGCCCAGCAAGACTTATAATCAGTTAACCCTAAATATTTTATATTTAAATCCATTTATAAAACAAACTTGGTAACTTTTAGTCCGGATAATTCTATATAAATATTATCTAACTGTTTCTGTGACAAAACGAATACTTTGCACGTTAGGCTTATATATTTTCCTGTGCTACTCCCTTTCATGTCAATACAAGAGCTATCAAATCTTGCGTCATACTTAGTTATTGATCTAAGGACGATATCAGAAAAATTTTCAACAGCATCACCAATCACTTTAATAGAAAAATGACAAGGAAATATTATTAAAGGCTCTTTTGTTGGATCATCCATTAATCTGTTTATAGTTATCTTTTAACAATAAAACCATTTATAAAAAAATTTTCAGATAACTCATCTTTCTTATTTTTGGCTATTTGTTGATCTTCGAATGGCCCAATCAATACTTGAAATTTATTATCATTCTGAATTTTTTTAATCCTTTCATTTTCAACAGTCCCTAATTTTTTTATTTTTTCTATTAGGTTGTTTGCATTTTTTTCATCAGAAAATAAGCCAGCTTGTATATATATATTGATGTTACTTACTTCAATTGTGTTATCGGGGTTTATTAATTCTACCTTTACAAGCTCGCTTCCTTTTTCGATAATTTCTAATCTATCAGCTGCTGCATAAGATAAATCAATAATACGGTCTTTAACAAAGGGGCCTCGATCGTTCACACGGACTATCACAGTTTTTTTATTTTTTAAATTTGTTACTTTCACATAACAAGGAAGCGGTAAAGTTTTATGCGCTGCTGTCATCTCATACATGTTATAAACTTCCCCAATTGATGTTTTGTTACCATGATATTTTTTCCCGTACCACGTGGCATAACCAGTTGCCATATATGGTTTTAACGTTGTCATTGGATAGTATGTTTTACCAAAAACCTTATAAGGGCGATTTGAGAATTTATTTAATGGTTCTTTTTTTGGTGTTGCATCAGGGATGCTTGAAAGGTTTTCTGGAATTTTTTCTTCAGGTCCATCATCAAGGTAGTAAGCACCTTTAGAATCTGCATTTACAACAGGTTCCTCACTATTCTTTTCAATATTGTTTGTTTGACAGCCAGCAAAATTTAAAGTTATTGCTAAAAAGATAATAATTTTTATATTATTCATTCATTTCCATGTTTAAGTTTGAATCAAGTTGTTCAATTTTTTTTTTGTACTCTATCATCTCATTGTTATTGTTCTTCGCTTTTGCAATTTTATACAAATAAAAATATGATTGCGTATGTTTTTTATTTTGGCTGACAACTTTTTTAAATAACTTATATGCCTTGCCCTCTTTATTCAAATGATAATTCGCCAAGCCTAAATGGAAATTCGACTCATCTGCATTTGGTTCATCTTTAACCCAATCTTCTGATATTATCATTAGCTTGCTCCAGTCTTTTTTATTGAGAGCACTTACTACCCTCATAAAGTATGGCTGATTGTCTTCTGATCTGTCCCAAAAGGCTCTTTCAGGGGCGGTCGTATCTGAGATTTCTTTCCCATTAGCTAACATTTCTTTAATAATTTCTACAGGCATACTGTAATAAAAAGCAGGTCTTCCTGGTGTTTTAAAAGTTGTAATGCCTAGCAATTCACCATCGTAATTGAAAAGGCCGCCTCCGCTAGCACCTAATGAAAAAGGGGCGGAAGACTGAATAATTTGATTCCCGTCATAATCGAATTTAGCTTTAACCGTACCAAAGGACGAACCTGGTCTCGCAGCATTTCCTCGATAACCTTTTGCAAAGACATCCAACTCATACTCCACATCGGCAGCATTTATCATGGTTACAGGCTTTAATTCCAGAAACTTAAATTTTAAAATACATAAATCACTTTTCCAATCTGCTATTAACACATATGGGGGGTAACTTACTCCATATTTTGTTACATGGATCCCCTGTGAATTTGCAATTACATGGCAATTAGTTACGACGTAGTTTTTTGCGACCACAACCCCTGAACCCACGCCATAATTACCCTTATCGTTTATGACGTGAACTTTGACAACTGATCGGTTTGCATTAAATAGAACCTCTGTGCCTGGCATTGAAAAACAGGTTATTGGAAATATTATACTAAATAGAATTAATTTCTTTATCATGGCTAAGAAATAACTAATTTTTGAATAAGCAGTAAACAAAATTAACTGCCTAAGTTCATGTTATTTTAGCCGCACTTACTCTCGCCACAGTTTAAACAAGTAAGGCAACCATCCATCATAATAGCTGCTTTTGTTTGACATTTATTGCATAGCTGTGCGTCTTTTGGGAAGCCTGATTCATCTAATTTATCTGGATTCTTTTTAAGGTATTCTGCTTTTTTTTCGTCGATTAATTGCTGCTGATGCTCCTCCGGCAATGTTACTTTTAGCATGCCAATATTTTTAAGATGCTCCTCGAGAACCTGCCCTAGTTCAGCAACTAAACTAGGTACATATTTGCCCCCTTTTTTATAATAACCTCCATTGGGATCAAAAACACTCTCTAGCTCTTCAATTAAAAATGTCAAATCACCACCTTTTCTAAATACAGCTGACATTACCCTTGTAAGGCCTACTATCCATTGAAAGTGCTCCATATTTTTGGAGTTTACAAATATCTCAAAAGGTCTCCTATGTTCCTGCTCAGTACCTTCATTCATAATGACATCGTTGATAGTTATATATAAAGCATGTTCAGTTACTGGAGTTTTAACCTTATAAGTGGATCCTGTAATTTTATCTGGTCTTGCTAAAGGCTCCCCTATCTGAACTACTTCAGCGGGCGCCTCTTCCTTTTCGCTTTTCTTTTCAACAACAGAATAGCCTACAATTTTCTTTTCAATCTTGATTGACATCTACTAACTCCTAAAATTTTCCGTAATAGCCTTCTTTCAAGGCATCGTACAAATTAGCTGCTGAATGAATTTCTCCATCATACTCAATTTCTTCATTACCTTTTACCTCAATTTCTTGGCCATCATCGAGAGTAAATTTATAGCTGGTATTTTCTAAATCTTTATCCGTCACTAATACCCCCTGAAATGCTTCAGGATTAAATCTAAAAGTCGTACAACCTTTTAATCCCTTCTCATATGCGTACAAATATATTTCCTTAAAATCTTTGTAATCATAATCCGTAGGTACGTTTATTGTTTTAGATATTGAACTATCAATCCATTTCTGTGCTGCAGCTTGAATATCCACATGCGCTTTTGCTTTAATGGTTGATGAATCAATAAAATATTCTGGTAGTTTCTCATCTGCTTTTTCTGAAAAAGGCATAGCGTTAGGGTTTACTAATGCTCTATATGCAAGAAGCTCATAAGAAAAAACATCGACTTTTTCCTTTGATTTTTTACCCTCTCTAATAATATTGCGACTGTAGTGATGTGCAAATGATGGCTCAATCCCATTACTCGCGTTATTTGCTAGAGACAACGAAATCGTGCCTGTTGGAGCAATAGAGCTATGATGAGTAAATCTAGACCCCGATTTAGCTATCTGAGTTTGAATAGATTCAGAAAACTGTTGCATATATCTGCTGTATTTTCCTAGCAAAACCTTCCCTTTTACCTTATCACCGACTTTAATTCCGTCTTTTTTCATTTCAGGCCTCATCAAAAGCATCGATGCAGTGACCTCAAAATCTTCATCCATAATTGGTGCTGGCCCCTTTTCTTTGGCAAGATCTATCCCTACCTGCCATCCTATCTCAGCTAAAATTCGGCTAACTTCATCTGTGAACTTCAAAGATTCTTCATCTCCATAAACAATGCCCATCATTGATAGTGCAGACCCAAGCCCAAGATAACCCATTCCATGCCGTCTTTTTCTAGCAATTTCATCTCTTTGCTTGCCTAGCGGCAAACCATTTATTTCAACAACATTATCGAGCATTCTGGTAAATATACTTACGACCTCTTTATACTTATCCCAATCAAAATAAGCCTCTTTTGTAAAAGGTTTTTTCACAAATTTTGTTAGGTTTACAGACCCTAAAAGACATGCGCCATAAGGAGGGAGTGGCTGTTCACCACATGGGTTTGTCGCTCTGATATTCTCACAAAACCAATTATTATTCATCTCATTTACACGATCAATCAATATAAACCCTGGCTCTGCATAATCGTATGTAGATGACATGATTATGTCCCATAACCTTTTAGCCTGAATGACTTTATACACTCGGCATGCCACTTTTCCGTAATCTTTCCCCTCAGTTTTAGAAAGATACTTTCCTTCTACTGGCCAGTTTCTCCAAACTATTTGCTCCTCATCTTCTAAATCTAGATTCTCATCTTTTGCTTCTTTCGCCGTTACAGGGAATGCTACCTTCCATTTTTGGTCATTTTTAACAGCTTCCATAAAATCTTTAGTAATCAAACAGGATAAATTAAACTGCCTTAATCTGCCATCTTCTCTTTTTGCTTTAATAAAATCAGTGATGTCAGGGTGAGCAATATCAAAAGTTGCCATTTGCGCTCCCCGTCTTCCGCCCGCACTTGAGACTGTAAAACACATGCGATCATAAATATCCATAAATGAAAGCGGCCCACTCGTATAAGCTCCTGCCCCTGCAACAAATGCACCTTTTGGTCTTAACGTAGAATATTCATAACCAATACCACAGCCAGCCTTAAGCGTCAGACCTGCTTCATGCACTTTATCTAAAATATCAGTCATGCTATCTTCAATGATTCCTGATACCGTACAATTAATTGTGCTTGTGGCTGGTTTATGCTCTAAAGCTCCAGCATTCGAAGTAATTCTTCCTGCAGGAATAGCTCCGTTTTGTAATGCCCAAAGAAATTTGGCACTCCATTCATCTTGAACCTCTTTTTCTTCTACTTCGGAAAGTGCTTTAGCAACTCTTAGGTAAGTTTCGTCAACATCCTTATCAACAAAATCCCCTTTCTTTGATTTAAGTCGATATTTTTTATCCCATATATCAAGTGAGACTGGTTGAACTGGAATCGATCCCTCTTCTGGCTGATCATCATTACTTGGTACCGCTTTAAGCATTACAAACTCCCTAATATAAAGTGCTAAATTACTTACTCTTATGAAAATTATTGATTTTTTTAAAACCACTACATCTTGTGTCTACATAAAAAATAATATCATCTGGTTGTGTATGGTCAAGTAATTTTTATTAAAAAATAACAACAAAAATAAATACCATATAAAACAATGGCTTTGTCATTCAAAATAAATTTATTTGTACATTATTTATATGAGAAAATAAAAAAAATGCGACTATTCATATACAACATCATAGTTTATCTTATTCTCCCCCTCACTATAATCAAATTGATTTATCGAGGGATAAAAAATAAAGATTATTTAAGATGTTGGGCTGAACGTTTTGCAATTTACCCTCGCAATGGAAAAAGCATTTGGGATAAAAGAAAAACCTTATGGATTCATTGTGTTTCAGTTGGAGAAACAAAAGCAATTTTTAAGCTTTTAGAGGAATTACAAAAAAAATATCCTCAAGCACACTTCTTAATCACAAACGGGACTCCAACAGGAAAGAAGGTTATGCTCCCACAAAATAAAAATATTCACAGAAGTTATCTACCTTATGACGCAAACACCTTAGTTAAAAAATTTCTTAATTTTTATAAACCTACTGTCGGAATTTTGCTTGAAAAAGAAATTTGGCCAAACTTTATTACCCAATGCAATCATAGAAAAATTCCCCTGCTTCTGATT
>JABHXS010000085.1 GCA_018657165.1 Nitrosomonadales bacterium | reverse complement strand
TTTTTTGGTTTTATTATTTTTACTGGTATTTTTTGGTCAAATACTTTTATAAGCATTTTTTTTATTATGATGGCGATGAGTATATTTACTAGCTCAACTCTGCCGCTTGCCGAAAGTCTTACGTTGACTCACTTAAAAGCGAATAAAGCAGATTCAAAATATAGCCATATAAGGTTATGGGGTTCAATTGGATTTATTGTCGCCGCCATATTATTAGGCATTATGATTGATTCCTTAGGGGAGCGTTCATTGATATACGCATTATTAATAACACAATTAACAATTTTCTTTTTAGCCTTTATTCTTCCCGATAAAAAAGTAACTTTTATAAAAAATAATAAAAGGCCTATATGGCCAATACTAAGGCGGAGAGAGGTAATTGTATTGCTTTTAAGTTGTGCCTTGATGGTTTCATCACATGGGTTACTTTATAACTTTTATTCAATTTTTCTGGAGCAACAGGGCTATTCTGGAACCACAATTGGACTCCTTTGGTCAGTAGGGGTGGTATTTGAAATATTAATTTTCTTACTGATGCCCAAAATATTGAGTAATTTTACCCTTAAGGCGGTATTGTTAATAAGTCTGGGATTTGCAGTTATTCGATTTTTTTTAATCGGTGCATATGTAGACTCAATAATAATTCTTGTAATTGCTCAAATAATGCATGCTGCAACCTTTGGTAGCTTTCACGTTGCATCGATTCAGCTTATTGCTCACTTCTTTTATAATGAGCATCAAGCGCGTGGACAATCTTTATACAATAGCATTACTTACGGTATTGGAGGTGCAATTGGGGGGTTGGGCGGTGGTTATATGATTCAATATAGCGGGATGGCTAATACATTTATGCTTTCAGCTATCCTACCATTTATAGGATTTTTGGTACTCATATTAGGGTTAAAAACTAAATTTAAGGCTGAATTAAAATAAACTATTTTAACTTTTAATAAGTGCGTAAGCTGAGTGGTTATGAATAGACTCAAAATTTTCAGACTCAACAACAAAAGAATTAATTCTTTTGTTGTTTTTCAGTTCAGTAGCGATATCACGAACCATATCCTCAACAAATTTTGGATTATCATAAGCCTTTTCTGTAACAAACTTCTCATCTGGCCTTTTAAGAAGGCCATATAATTCGCTTGATGCCTGTTTCTCAACAATTTCTATAATTTCCTCTATCCAAACAAATTTATTTGCTTGGATGGTAACTGTTACGTGTGATCTCTGGTTATGTGCACCATATTCAGAGATACTTTTTGAACAAGGGCAAAGGCTAGTTACAGGCACAACAACCTTCGTATAATTTTTATATTCTCCGTCACTGATTTCACCAATGAATGTCACTTCATAATCCAACAGACTTTCAACTTTTGATACAGGTGCGGCTTTATTAATAAAATATGGAAAATTCATATATAAATTACATGATTTTGACTCCAATCTTACTAGCATCGCTCTAAGAATGCTTTCAAATGATTCTACGGATATTTCTTTATTATTTTCGTTAAGAATTTCTACGAAGCGAGACATATGAGTCCCTTTAAAATTATGTGGGAGCTGAACAAACATATCAAAGCTCGCAATTGTATGTTGCGCTCCACTAGATTTATCTTTTACGACGATAGGGTGCTTAATTGATTTAATACCTACCTTGTCAATATCAAGGTGCCTTTTGTCAGCTATATTCTGAACATCTTCAATTGATTCTGGGGGTGTAGGTCTATTCATAAAATTCTTAATTACTATATAAATTAATATGTTAGCACTACTTTAAACTCATAACAATTTTCTTCTTGATACTATTTTTATCTAAACCACATTGTTTGTAAATTTCATCTTGTGATCCGTGATCGACAAATTTATCAGGAATTCCAATAGTTAATGTAGGTATTACTATCTTATTTTTACTTAAAACTTCAAGAACTGCTGAGCCTGCTCCACCATGCGTTGTGTTATCTTCAACTGTAACAATAAGCTTATGTGTTTTAGCTAATTTTTTAATTACCATCTCATCAATTGGTTTAATAAATCTCATATCAACAAGCGTTGCATTTAAATCATTTGCAATATCAACGCAGGTATTTAGAGTTGGTCCAAAGGCTAAAATAGCTATTCTTTTGCCTAAAATAAGAGAATTACTTTTCCCCATTTCAATGTTGATTAAGTTCTTATTAAGCCCTGGGTGCAAACCACTTCCTCGTGGATACCTAACAGCACAAACACCTTGATATTTATATCCAAACTCAAGCATCGCATAACATTCATTTTCATTACTTGGCGCCATTAATATAATGTTAGGTATACACCTTAAAAAAGATATATCAAAGTTACCTGAATGCGTTGGGCCATCAGCCCCTACGATCCCTGCTCGATCAATAGCAAACAACATTGGAATATTCTGCAGGGCAACATCATGAATAAATTGATCATAACCTCGCTGTAAAAAAGAAGAATATATTGCGACCACAGGTTTAATTTTATTTGATGCCAGGCCAGCAGCGAATGTTAGAGCGTGTTGTTCGGCAATTCCAACATCAAAAAATCTCTTCGGGTATTTCTTAGCAAATTTTGTTAAACCTGATCCATCAGCCATTGCGGGTGTAATGGCGCATAATTTCCTATTCTTTTTTCCAGCATCCAAAAGCCACTCTGAAAAAACTTCGGTATAAGTAATATTTTTTGAACCAATGCTTTTTTTATTAATACCATGAAATTTATTTGGGTCAGATTCAGCCGGAGTAAATCCAAAACCTTTTTTTGTGGCGATATGAAGAAATTGAGGCCCACTGAGTGATTTTATATTCGAAAGTGTATCAATCAGTATATCGATATCATGGCCATCAATAGGGCCGATATAATTAAAACCAAATTCCTCAAATAAGGTTCCGGGAATTACCATCCCCTTAACATGCTCTTCTGTTTTTCTAGCTAACTCGAGTATCGGAGGTAGGGCTGAAAAAACAGCCTTACTAGATTTTTTAACGCTTCCATATATTTTTCCAGATAAAAGTTTTGATAGGTAATTATTAAGCGCGCCAACATTTTTTGAAATTGACATATCATTATCATTAAGGATTACAAGAAAGTTATTGTCTGAAGCTCCGGCATTATTTAATCCTTCAAAAGCCATACCTCCCGTCATACCTCCGTCCCCAATAACAGCAATAGCTTTATTAGAAGATTTACTTATTCTAAAAGCTTCACTCATACCAAATGCTGCAGAAATTGATGTACTAGAATGACCCGTTCCAAAATTATCGTAAATACTTTCTTTTACATTTGGAAAACCAGAGAGACCACCTTTTTTACGAAGTGACCTCATCATATCCTTTCGGCCTGTAATAATTTTATGTGTGTATGTTTGATGACCTACGTCCCAAACAATTTTATCTTTTGGCGCATCAAACACGTAATGAATTGCAAGGGTAAGTTCTACAGCACCTAAATTAGATGATAGATGGCCGCCAGTCTCAAAGATACTTTCAATAAGAAAGTCACGAATTTCTTTGGCTAGAGTTTTTAATTCATCTCTTGAAAGTGCTTTTAAATCTTTTGGGCTCTTAATATTATCGATTAGCATTTTTATTTAGTAATCTCTTGAGTAAATCTTGTGAATTAAATGAGTAAGTGCTTGAGTATTTCCAGGGATTTTTTTAACGAGCCTTTTAATTTCTAAATAAAGATTTTCTTTTATTTTTTTTGATTCAGTTATTCCGACGATACTAACATACGTAGCCTTATTTGCTTCCTGATCTTTCCCCATTGTTTTACCAAGGTTTTTAGAAGTAGAAGTACTGTCTAAAATATCATCTATGATTTGATATAGCTGGCCTAGAAGAATAGATAATTTTGAAATAGATGTTTGAACAGATGTGTCGCAAAAATTAGAGATTGTATAGGGCATTATGCAGGCAGCATGAATAAGTTTTCCGGTTTTATTTCTTTGGATTTTTTCAAGTAATTTAATGTTAATTTTTTTATTTGAGCATTCCATATCTAAGGATTGACCAAAAACCATCCCCTCAATACCTATTGCCTTTGAAAGCTGGGAAATTAGATTAATTTTTTCGCCATCATCAATTTTAAAAGTAGGAGAGGTCAAAAACTCAAACGCTAAGGATTGAAGACCATCCCCAGCAAGGATCGCTTGAGGAGTCCCATATTTTATATGGCAGGAGGGTAGGCCTCGCCTGAGTGAGTCATCATCCATATCAGGTAGATCATCATGAGTGAGGGAGTAGGCATGAATGATTTCGATTGAAGCTGCAATAAAATCAAGCTTGTTTTTGTTGGTAGAGTCAATTTCCCCTATTGCGTATGTGAGTAATGCCCTAAATCGTTTACCACCATTCAATAAAGTATAAGTTGTCGCGTCGTGTATTGTATTCTGTGCGTTCTTTTTGCCTAATTTTTTTTTTAGAAACTTATTAATTCTATCTTGGTGAGAAATTTGCCATGCATCATACGAATTATTCATCATCATTAAAATTTTTTAAGGACCCATCTTTTGAAAGAATTTCTACTTTTTGTTCGATTTTTTTTAACTTATTTTGAGCATTTTTTATCAAATTAATGCCTTTTTCATACGATTTAAGAGATTCTTCGATGTTAAGGTCATCGCGCTCCATTTTGTTTACAATTGATTCAAGTTCGTTTAATAATTTTTCTAGATTTATATTTTCTTCGCCCATACCCTTAATCTCTTAATAAAAACTCACGTACATCAAAAATTTCTTCTTTGATTACCTCGTGACCCATTTTATATTCTTTTAAAATAAAATTCTTGTTAATTTTTAGTTTTTCATAAGAATCTTTTGCTAAATTTATATTAATAACATTATCATTTATTCCATGAATCGCCTGTATTTTGAGATTTAATTTATTAATAGATATATCCATTTCTGGGCAGTAACCAGAGAGCGAAACTATTTTAGTAAAATTCAATTTTGAGGTTAAGCCAACATAATATGCCAACGCTGCCCCTTGAGAAAAGCCTCCAATGAACAATTTTGTTTTATTTAATTTATCGTATTTTGATTTTACAATTGATTCAATATATCGTTTTGATTTTTGCAGGCCTTCATTATCCTGATTAGTAAAGTTTAAAGATTCAATATCATACCAACCTCGCATCTCAAAACCTTGGTTCATTGTAATTTTTCTAAGAGGTGCATTCGGGAGAATGAACATGAATTCTTCTAAATTGAGTTCATTAATAAAATTTACGAAATCATTTTGATTGGCACCAAGGCCATGGAGCCAGATAACTAATGCCTTAGGAAGGGGTTGCGGATTAATAGTGATCATAAAAAAAGCGGATTATACATCCGCTTTAATTAAATGTTAGAAATTATTTGGACTCAACAAACTCTTTAAACCCAGCCAGGCCTGGGCCTACAATTTCTTTTACAGCTGCTACCGCAGTTGCATCATCCTGTCCTTCTGGAATAGGAGGGTTTAATTTATAAGTTCTATAAAATCTTGCCGTCCATTGAACAATGCATTCATTATCATTTGCACCTTTTTTAACTCTAATCTGTGCGTTATAGTCTGAAAAAGGAACATCTTTTTTTATTAATTCATATTTTATTTTCATTTTCTTGTCTTTAAAA
>JABHXS010000152.1 GCA_018657165.1 Nitrosomonadales bacterium | reverse complement strand
TATATACCTCAGCTAAAGTAAGTATTGCATGTATCCATACCGATACTTTCAAACCACAAAGAATCCCAAAACTAATAAAACAACAAATGGAGATATTATGACTATTGGTAGTGACTTATCCTTTTTTTCATTAATCTGGGATGCAAGTCTCCCGGTGCAGGCTGTTATGCTTATTTTAGTAATCGCATCTATGGCATCTTGGAAAATTATATACCTTAAGATTAAGACTTTAAAAATGGCAGAGCAAAATACCGATGATTTTGAGAAAATTTTCTGGTCAGGCGGTAGTTTAAGTAATTTATATGAATCAGTTAGCACAAGACCATCAAGAGACATGCTTGGTCTGCCTGTAATATTTAAAGCAGGTTATAAAGAGTATATGTCAAATAAAAACACAGGCGCACTTGATAAAAAAAGTGTCGAAAGTGTAAGAAGGGCAATGAGTGCGTCATATAACAGAGAGGTTGATATACTGGATAGGCATTTACCCTTCTTGGCATCAGTTGGATCAGTAAGCCCCTACATTGGTTTATTTGGAACAGTATGGGGAATAATGAATGCTTTTATTGGGCTAGCTAATGTCGCTCAAGCTTCATTAGCGCAAGTAGCACCTGGTATTGCAGAGGCATTGATTGCAACCGCAATTGGATTATTTGCTGCAATACCTGCAGTCATCGCATATAACAAGTTTGCATCCAAAGTGGATAGAGTTTCGATAAGGTATGAAAGCTTCATGGAAGAGTTCATCAACATCATGGATCGTAAGGGATAGGTTCATGAGAAAAAGAAGGATGATGAATCAGATTAATGTGGTGCCATATATTGATGTAATGTTAGTGTTGCTTGTGATTTTTATGGTAACGGCACCCATGACAAATCCAGGGGTTGTTGAACTTCCAAAAGTTGGACAATCATTAAAACAAAAAATTGATCCAATCGTTATCTCAGTTAAAAAAAATTCAAAAATTGAAGTAAACGGTAAATTATATAAAAAAGATTCTTTGCTAGTTTTTTTGAAGAAAAAAATTGAAAAAAATTCGGACCAATCTATTGTTATCGCTGCTGATGAGAAAGTTAAATATGGAACAGTAATCTCGCTTATGGATTTATTGAAGCAAAATGAATTTAACAAAGTGGGCTTACTACTTAAACCTGAATAATTTAATGAAATTTTTTAAGTTTGAAAATAATGTTGAATTGCAGGCTAATTTATTCTCATTTGCAATTCATTTAGCGCTCTTTTTGGTTATGGTTTTCTCTGTGGGTTGGCAAACAAAAATACCATACTATGCAGAGGTAGAGTTATGGGATAGCGTTCCTGTACAAAAAAAAATAAAAAAAAATGAAGCTATACCTAAGCAAAAAACTAAACAACAGAAAAAAATTATTAAAGCACAGCGAGCTGCTGAGACAAAAGCAAGGCGCCAAAAGGAAGCGGATATTAGATTAAAGAAAAAGAAAGCTGCTGAGAAGAAAGCAAAAAAACTAAAAAAACAAAAGGCAATTCAGGACCTTAAAAAAAAGGTATTAAAACAAGAAAAAATTGAAAAATTGAAAAAAGAAATGCTTGAGAAAGAAAAGCTTGAACGTTTGCAACAACAAGTGATCGAGCAACAAAAGATAGAAAAGATGCAGGCTGAATTAAGGGAAAATGAACTTAAAAGCCAAAATAAGCTTGCTGTTGAGGGTGATAAGGAGGTAAAGGGAGGAGAAAACACAGGAGAGTTAAATAAATATAAACTTCTTATTCAGCAAAAAATACAGCAAAATGTTAACCAACAATTATGCGGTTTAGATTATATTACGTTAGAATTCAGGATAACTTTAATGCCAACAGGCGAGTTGCTTGGGCAACCTAAAATGATAAAATCGAGTAAAATTAAAAGCTGTGATGATGCTGTTGAAAGGGCAATTATCCAGTCACAACCACTTCCCCTTCCTAAAGATAGTGGCTTATTTAGTAAACTAAAAAATTTAGAGTTGAAATTTCATCCAAATGGAGCCGAGTAGTTAAATGAAAAAGTTTTTATATGTTTTTTTTGTTGGAACTTTATTTTTTTCATCAAGTATTTTGCATGCCCTAGAGGTTATCGAAATTTTGGGTGGAAAAGCCACTCAAATTCCAATTGCAGTGATGCCTTTTAAAAGCTTTGGCGCTACAAAAAATCTGGCCAAAGTTAACTCTGTTATTAAAAGCGACTTAAATAGATCTGGTTTGTTTTATACACTTGATACTAGAGGTGTTTCAGCATCCCCAAATAGTGACAAAGAGGTAAACTTTTCACAATGGAGGTCCCTTGAGGCGCAATTCTTAATCATAGGAAGGGTTGATTTTTTACAAAAAGAAAAATTAAAGGTTAGTTGGAGTCTCATAGACATCTATAAACAACAAACAATACTCGGTGGAGAGTTTGTTGGGAATAAAACTCAAATTCGCGCTATTGGGCACAAAGTATCAGACAAGATATACGAAAGATTGACAGGCAGTAAGGGTGTTTTTCATACAAAAATTGCTTTTGTTGAAAAATATAACAATAAAAAATTCAAACTTAATATTGCTGATTATGATGGATACAATATTACATCCCTTTTGGATTCGAAAATGCCAATTATTTCCCCAAGATGGTCACCTGATGGAAAAAATATTGCTTATGTCTCGTTTGAAAAGCAAAAACCCATTATTTATATTCAAGAAATAGCAACAGGTAAACGAAGATTGCTAGCAAATTTTAAAGGTAATAACAGTGCACCTGCTTGGTCTCCAGATGGCAAAAGGTTAGCAATTGTTCTTACATATAATACAAACTCACAAATTTATTTGATTAATGCTGATGGTTCTGATGTTAAAAGGTTGGTGCGTTCAAGGTCAATTACAACTGAACCTGCTTGGTCTCCAGATGGAAAAGAAATTTATTACACCTCAAATCAGGGCGGTGGCCCACAAATATATAAGTTTGATCTAGAATCATCTGAAGTTAGTCGAGTGACATTTGAAGGAAAATATAATTTATATCCGAGTTTATCCTACGATGGGAAACTTCTTTTATACTTAACTCAGGATAAGGGTAAATTTAAAGTCGCTCTCCAAAATTTGCAATCTAAGCAAGTGCTTAAATTAACAAGAGGCCCTATGGATGAGGCACCGGTATTCGCTCCTAATGGACATATGATATTATTTGTATATAAAGACTATGGAAAACCAACAAAAATTGGTACAGTATCAATAAATGGATTAAAAATTGACCCATTACCATTAGGTAGCAGACAAGTACAAGAGCCAGCATGGGGGCCAGCTAATGATTAAAATTGTTTTATGTTTTAAGTCAAAATTAAATTAAAAGGAGAAGTAGGTGAAAAAATCAATATTACTAACAGCTTTATTAGGAGTTTTAGTTGCTGGCTGTAGCTCAACAGAGCTGCAAGAGTCACAACCTTTAAATCCACCGCATCCAGAATTACAATCAATGGAAGCAGATAATCAAGGAACTGCATACACATCTCCTGATTTAAATTTGCTGGAATTAAGAGGTAACCCTCTATTAGCGAAAGATAAAAGAGGTATTTATTTTGACTTCAACAAGTATGTTGTCAAACCAGAGTA
>JABHXS010000151.1 GCA_018657165.1 Nitrosomonadales bacterium | reverse complement strand
AAAATAATAAAGTAAGCGCAGTTATAAAAATACTTAAAAGGAATAAGGCCCCATTTGATAAAAAAATTATTGAAATACCCAATCCTAATACCAAGCTAGCTCTCAATGGCCTACGCTGATATAAAGCAAAACCATAAAGCGCTAAAGCAAAACCTAACAGCGTGGCAATTTCAGGGCGAATTGTGTGTAGATTAAATATAAGCCCTATAGATGCAATAAAGATTAAACCTGCCTGCCTTCCAAAGCCAACCCCCCATAATTCTCTTGTCGTTAAGCCAAGTGTTAGCAGAGTCAAGCTTATCCAAATAAAATTCGATAACCTAATTGCATCATGATGGGCAAGTATAGATGAAAAAATTTTAACAAAAGCTGCCCCTATAAAAGGGTATAAGGGAGGATTATTTATCGAATCTTGGCTAGCCGCTAAGGGGGTAATTACAGAATTATTTAAAACGATATCCATTACTATACTTATATTTTCAGATTCTGCTGGTATCCAAGGAGAGTTTCCAATTAGACCAGTAAAAATCCATATAACTGAGAGAATAAGGAATAAATGAATTTTTGTTTTTTCACCAAGTGTAGATCGAGGTGAGGACATGTTTCCCTGCCAATCATGATTTAGTTCAAATTTCATATTCACAGATTATGACATAAAAAAAAAGGCAGATAACTGCCTTTTTTTAAATCAGAAAATAAATTACATTCCGTATTTTTGTTTGAATTTCTCAACACGTCCTGCTGTATCAAGTATTTTTTGTTTTCCAGTATAAAACGGATGGCATTTAGCACAAACTTCAATATTCGTATCTTTTGCCATGGTTGATTGAGTTTTGAACGTGTTTCCACAGCTGCATGTTACATTTATTTCTGGATAGTTTGGGTGTATGTCTTTTTTCATAATAGTTGCTAATTTAAAATCTTTAATAGATGTCGTATTTTATAGAAAGTTTTGTAAAAATCAATGTTTAATTGGTTTCTTAACCTCTCCGCATGCTATCAAAAAAATCTGAGTTATTTTTAGTGGATCGTACCTTATCTAAAAGAAACTCCATCGCATCTAGGTCATCCATAGGGTAAAGTAATTTTCTTAAAACCCATATCTTTTGCAGAACATCAGATGGGATAAGTAGTTCTTCTCTTCTAGTACTTGATTTATTAACATTGATTGCAGGATAAATTCTCTTTTCAGCCATTTTTCTTTCAAGGTGAATTTCCATATTTCCTGTACCCTTGAACTCTTCATAAATCACATCATCCATCCTTGAGCCTGTCTCAACAAGTGCAGTAGCAAGGATTGTAAGCGAACCACCTTCCTCTACATTTCTTGCTGCGCCAAAAAAACGTTTTGGTCTTTGAAGTGCATTTGCATCAACACCACCAGTTAAGACTTTTCCTGATGATGGAATCACAGTATTGTAAGCTCTTGCAAGTCTTGTGATTGAATCTAATAGAATAACCACATCTTTTTTATGCTCAACTAATCTTTTAGCCTTCTCTAGAACCATGTCTGCAACTTGAACATGCCTCGTAGCGGGCTCATCAAATGTCGAAGCCACAACCTCACCTTTAACTGACCTAGACATTTCCGTAACTTCTTCTGGCCTTTCATCTATAAGTAAAACAATTAGAGAAACATCAGGGTGATTGGCTGTTATTGCATGTGCAATATTTTGTAGCATAACCGTCTTACCACTCTTGGGGCTTGCTACTATTAAACCCCTTTGCCCTTTACCGATTGGAGCAACCATATCAATCACTCGACTTGTATTATTTTCCTCAACATTTGAATCTCTCTCTAATGTGAGGGGTTTTGTAGGGTGAATAGGAGTTAGATTTTCAAATAAAATCTTATTCTTTGTATTTTCAGGAGCATCATTATTAACTTTATCAACTTTGACTAACGCAAAGTAACGCTCACTATCTTTCGGTGTTCTAATTTCACCAGCAATCGTGTCGCCAGTGTGTAAATTAAATCTTCTAATTTGTGATGGTGAAACATATATATCTGCTGGACCAGCAAGATATGAAGAATCAGGAGATCTTAAAAAACCAAATCCATCTGGTAATACTTCTAAAGTACCATCTCCAATTAATTTAGCACCATTTTTAGCTTTATTCTTTAAGATAGCAAAAATTAGATCTTGCTTGCGCATTCTTCCTGCATTCTCAATTTTGTCAGAGTTTGCTAGGTCAACTAGTTCGGTTACAGGAAGATGTTTTAAATCGGATAGATGCATATTTTTATTAGATTGTACTGTCAATAAATGCGATTAATTGTGATTTAGATAAAGCCCCTTTTTTATCAGCCTCAAAATTTCCATCTTTGAAGATTATGAGGGTTGGTATTGCTCGGACTGCAAATTGGGCGGCAATTTTTTGATTCTCATCTATATTGATCTTTGCAACAATTAACTTGCCTTCATATTCATTGGAAATATCATCAAGTATTGGCGCTATTGCTTTGCATGGCCCACACCATTCAGCCCAAAAGTCTACTAATACCGGCACTTTTGCTTGAAGAACCTTTTCTTCGAATTGATCGTCTGTAACGTGAATAATATTGCTCATATTTAATGATTTTTATAACTAAGGCTTGAGTTTGTTTTAAAAGATGTTTCTTTTGAATAGGGTAATGATAATTGAAACTATAAGGTTTATCAATAATTTAATTAATTTATTTTTTCATCGTCTTTTGTTTTGATTTTGGGGTTTGATTTATAAGTGTTATCAATTTCAAATAAAGGCACAACTTTTTTCACCCCTCTTGAAGATTTCGCAATTGCTACAGCTTTATCTGCTTCCTCTTGGTTTAAAATACCCATTAGGTAAACTACCGCTTCTTCGGTAAATACTTTCCAATGGAATATTGAAACTGAAGCTTGATCCTTATTTTCATCGACAAAAGCTCTCGATATTACATTGCTTGTTATCGCAATATCATTCGCAATTCCTCTTATTGTATTTTCAGGCCCTACAATCATATAATTTTCAACTTTTCTTACATTTTCCATATTAGTAACGATATTAAATACTTTATCTATAATTTCTTGGTTAGGTGCTTGGCCTGTAATAAGCACTATTTGATTATAGCTAACAAAATTTGCTCTAAACTCACCCTCAATATCTTGTGTTTTCAATACTGTTTGCCATTCGAGTTTTTCATCTGTAATTTGGGATTCTGTCGTCCTCCTATCAGCATAGGATGTTGAGCCACCAAGGATTCCTGTCGCAGCACAAGCATTTAGAAGAATACTAAGTGATAAAAAAAATGAAATTAAAAAATAATTTGGTTTGGAATGCATAATTTAAATTATATACTGATTGAATTAACATTATATTAAATTAATTAAAAAATCATACAAAATTATTTTAATGAATTCAGCTCTTTATATTGTTGGGACGCCGATTGGAAATTTAGATGATATTACATCTAGAGCTATTGAAATTTTAAATAGTGTTGATCTAATTGCCTGTGAAGATACAAGACACTCTAAGCACCTACTATCCAAATTCTCTATAAATAAAAAACTTATATCTCTTCATCAACATAATGAGGAGGGTAAGAGTAGTTTTTTGATCAAAGAAATACAAAATGGTAAAAAAATAGCCTATATTTCTGATGCAGGGACCCCAGGCATCAGTGATCCTGGAGCTTATCTGGTTAAAAAGGCCTTAGAAGCTAAAATTAAAGTAGTCCCAATTCCAGGAGCTTCATCAATTACTGCAGCATTTTCAGTTGCTGGTATCACTTCAACTCAATTTAAATTTTATGGGTTTTTGCCAAATACTGATAGTAGAAGCAAAAAAGTAATTAAACAATTTTATAAGAGTCAATTTACCTCAGTTTTTTTTGTATCCCCCCATCGAATTTTAAAAACTTTAGAGTTGCTTGAGGGAGTTTATGGTGCAAATCAAAATATATTTATCGGCCGTGAGTTAACAAAATTATATGAAACTGTTTATAAAGAAAACTTGCACGATTTATTGCTAAAATTTAGAAATGAAAAACATAACCTTAAAGGTGAGTTTGTGATTATTATAGAGGGTATTGAGCAAGAACATAAAGGATCAAGAAATCTTGGGGTAGAAAATGCGTTAAAAATTATGCTTAATGAATTGAGTTTGAATCAGTCTGTAAAGCTTGTATCACAGATATTTAAAATGAAAAAAAATGAAATATATAACCTAGCATTAGAAATAAAAAATAATGATAAATGAATTAATTATTCCAAAGCCTGATGATATGCATCTTCACCTTAGGGAAGGGGGCATGCTAAAAGTAGTAAGTCAACACTCTGCAAGTCAGTTTGGAAGAGCTATTGTTATGCCCAATCTTAAAAAACCAGTTACAAACACAGAGTTAGCTCATGAATATTATGATGACATCAAAATTCATACCAAAGGTTATGATTTTGAACCTCTAATGACTATTTACTTTAATGAAAACTTAACCTTAGAGGAATTAAAAAAAATTCAAGCTTCTTCAAGGGTTGTTGGCATAAAGCTTTATCCAAAAGGGGTAACAACAAACTCAAATATGGGGGTGGGTTCTTTTGAATCAGGGTATAAAATTTTTGAAATGATGGAAAAGTTAGATGTTCCCTTACTAATTCATGGGGAAGTTAATGATTCAAAGGTAGATATTTTTGATCGAGAAAAAATATTTATTGAAAAGTATTTAATTAGAGCTCATAAAGAATTCCCAAACCTTAGAATAGTTTTAGAGCATATTTCAACAAAAGATGCTACAGAATTTGTGAGAGAATCAAGCAGCAAAATTGCTGCATCAATTACACCACAACATCTTCTTTACAATCGAAATGAATTATTTTTGGGAGGGTTAAAGCCTCATGCATTTTGTTTGCCGGTGTTAAAAAGAGAAGAACATAGAGTTGCAGTCCTCGATGCGGCTATATCTGGCAATTCAAAATTTTTTCTAGGAACGGATAGCGCACCCCACAAGAGGTCAGAAAAAGAGAGCAATTGTGGTTGTGCGGGGATATATTCCGCATTAAATGCAATGGAGATCTATGCAGAAATTTTTGACAGAAATAATGCCATTGAAAAATTAGAAAATTTTAGTAGTAAATTTGGTGCTGATTTTTATAAGCTTAGCCAAAGTAAAAATAAAATAAAACTACTAAGAGCTAACAATAAAATTCCAAATAATATAAAAGTTGATAATGATACGATTGTACCTTTGATGGCGGGTCAAGAAATTGGTTGGAATTGTTGCGATATTTGATGCCTTTCAATGATAAAATATCAATAAGTTGACCAGACAGTCACTATACTTTTGTGTAGAGGAAAGTCCGGGCTCCTAGAGCAGAGTGATGGCTAACAGCCATACATCGTGAGATGAGGAATAGGGCCACAGAGACGAGCGTATTTAGTTACGGTGAAACGCGGCAACCTCCACTCGGAGCAAGGCCAAATAGGATAACGTTAGCACGGCTCGTGTTGTTATCGGGTAGGCTGCTTGAACATATAAGTAATTATATGTCTAGATGAATGACTGTCCATGACAGAACCCGGCTTATAGGTCAACTTACCTTCTACTCATAAATCATTGTTATATAAAGATTTAAAATTAAAAAGCGCTTGCATTGCGCTTTTTTTTTACCTATAGTGTGTATGTTAGGGAAAAAGTGGTAATTTGTGGGAAATTGCTTAGTAAGGCTAAGGGTATTAAGTAATTTCCCATCTTTTTCTCAAGTATAGAGGTACAGCATATGTATAGAGGCGCAACACGTTTAAACTTAGATGGGAAAAATAGGATTGCGATCCCAACAAAGTATCGTGAAAAAATTCTTATCGAATCATCAGGTGCGCTAGTATTAACGGCTCATATTTATAAATGTTTACTTTTATATCCCCAGTTTGCATGGGAGCCTATTCAAGAAAAGATAATGAATTTATCAAGCTTCGAAAAAAAATCTAGCGGCCTACAGAGATTGCTAGTTGGCTTTGCAGAAGACATAACCCTAGATAAAGCAAATAGGTTGCTCATCCCCTCAGAATTAAAAAATTATGCTGAAATAGATAAAAATGCAATTTTTATTGGGCAGGGAAGCCATTTTGAGCTCTGGAATTGTGATCATTATTATGAACATTTAAGTCAAATAAACATAACTGAAGAAAATGAATTTCCGGATGAGCTAAGAGGTTTTTCATTATGAGTACACATGTTCCAGTAATGCTTAATGAGGCAATAAATGCATTGGCTATTATCCCAAATGGCTTTTACATAGATTGTACTTTTGGAAGAGGTGGGCACTCAAAAGAAATACTTAAAAACTTAAATGAAGACGGAAGGCTCCTTGCCTTAGATAAAGATTTAGAAGCCATTAAAGAAGCCGAAAAAATTAAAGATAAGCGCTTCGAAATAGAGCATGCATCTTTTAAGAATTTAAAAAATATCTTAAAAAAAAAATTACAAAAACCCGATGGAATTCTTATGGATTTAGGAATCTCTTCTCCACAAATTGATCAAGCAGAGCGAGGTTTTAGTTTTCAATTGGATGCAAATCTAGATATGAGAATGAATCAAAGTCAAAAATTAACGGCTTCAGAAATTGTTAATAATTATAGTGATGATGACTTAGTTAAGCTCCTATACGATTATGGTGAGGAAAGATTTGCAAAAAAAATTGTTAAATCCATTATTCAATATCGAGAGGAAAAAGGAAAAATATCAAGAACAATAGAATTAGCTGAAATCATCAATAAAGCAGTGCCTAAATTTGATTCGAGTAAAAACCCAGCAACAAAAACATTTCAAGCATTAAGGATAAAGGTAAATGAAGAACTTTTAGAGATAAAAGAGGTTTTGCCAGCGGCATTTGAAGCTTTAAAAATTAATGGAAGGATGGCTATTATTAGTTTTCATTCACTTGAAGATAGGATTATTAAAAACTTTATTAAAACAAAGTTGAATACAGATAAAGTTCCTAAAAAAATTCCAATCCTTCAAAGGCAAATTAAGTCACCCCCTATTAAAGTTACTCAAAAAATGCAAACCCCTTCAAGTATAGAGATATCTAAAAATAAGAGAGCACGAAGCGCAAAATTAAGAGTGATAGAGAAAATTTTGGAGGAAAGGTGAAATTGAATTTAATACTATTTGCATTATTAATACTATTTGCCCTGGTAAAAATTAATGCTCATCACCAATATCACGTTAACCACCATGCTTTAGAAATTGAAAAACAAAAAACTATCGAGTTAAAAGACGAACAGCATCGACTTTTGATTGAAGAGTCTTCAAAGTCTGGCAATGGAAGAATTTTGGAATATGCAAAAGGTAAATTAAATATGAATCCTCCAGAAAAAAAACAGAAAAAATTGATTAAATGAGGTCAAAAATTAAAAAAAATCATGAGTTTT
>JABHXS010000147.1 GCA_018657165.1 Nitrosomonadales bacterium | reverse complement strand
GCTATCCAAAGAACTCTAAATACTCTCTTTTTCTGCCTTCTATCTCGGTAGGCATACTGGCCAGCCTTCATAACAGCTTGTTTTGCTACTCTGTAAACATTTTTCCTTCTTCCACGAAAACCTTTTGCAGCATCAAAAATTTTCTTATGTCTTGCTTTGGCAGTTACGCCTCTTTTTACTCTTGGCATAGCTTACTCCTTAGCGTGTTGGCATCATCGAACGTACTCTTTTTGAGTCAGTTGATGAAATGATTGTTGTACCTCTAAGATTTCTTTTTTGCTTAGTTGTCTTTTTGGTAAGAATATGACGAAGGTGTGAATGAGTTCTTTTAATTAAACCATTACCAAGAAACTTGAAACGTTTCTTTGCACCACTTTTAGTTTTCATTTTTGGCATTTTTTTCTCCTTTTTTGTTATTTAATAAAAGTGCTTCGGCATGCCTATTAGCCTTATCACAAATATTTACTGCTTTTCTTCTACTTCTTTTTCCTTACTTACTGCATCACTCTTAGCTTTATTTTTTGCTTTTGGATTTTTATGAGGCTGAAGCACCATTACCATTTGTCTTCCTTCCATTTTAGGAAATTGTTCGACAACTGCATAATCCAATAAATCTGCTTCTACTCTTTTCAACAAAGCCAAGCCAAGCTGTTGAAAGGTAATCTCACGACCTCTAAATCTTAAGGTAACCTTAACCTTATCTCCAACAGTCAAAAAAGCGATGATTTTACGCAATTTAATATTGTAATCACCATCGTCTGTACCAGGTCTGAACTTGATTTCTTTAACCTGAACATTTTTTTGTTTCATTCTAGCAGCATGCATTTGTTTACTCTGTGCATACTTGTACTTACCAAAATCCATCAACCTACAGACAGGAGGTGTGGCTTTTGGTGCAATCTCAACTAAATCTGTATCAAGCTCCTCTGCTTGAGAAAATGCTTCAGCCAGTTTAACAATTCCAAGCGCTTCACCCTTAACACCTACTAACCGTATTTCATCAGCAGTAATATCTCGGTTAATGCGAACATTCTTATCAAGCGCTATAACGAACTCCTAAATTTATTTGATCAAACGAAACATTAAGATTTATCACAAATCTCTTTCTTTAAAATCTTAATCAGTGACTCTACAGTCATTGAGCCTAAATCTTCACCTTTTTGGTTTCTCACAGCAACTTGCTTCGTTTCTTTTTCCCTATCTCCAATAACTAATAAATAAGGAACCCTCTGTATGCTATGTTCGCGTATTTTATAGGTAATCTTCTCATTTCTCAAGTCTGAATTACATCTGATATTATTAAGCTTTAATGCTTCAGTAACTTCTTCAGTATATTCTCTATGTGCATCCGCAATATTTAAGATAATTACCTGCACTGGAGCTAACCATAGAGGCATAAAACCGGCGTAATGTTCAATTAAAATTCCTATAAATCGCTCCATTGAACCTACAATTGCTCTATGAAGCATCACAGGGTTTTTACGGCTATTATCCTCCGCAATATACTCAGCTCCCAACCTCTCTGGCAAATTAAAATCTAGTTGAATAGTCCCACATTGCCATATTCTTCCTAAGCTATCCTTAAGAGAATACTCTATCTTTGGTCCATAAAATGCTCCTTCACCTTCTTGCAAAGTATATTCAATGCCAGTTTCTTTAAGCGCATCCTCTAAAGCCAATTCTGCTTTTTCCCAAATATCATCTGACCCTACTCTTTTTTCTGGTCTTGTCGACAACATCACCAAAACGTTATTAAACCCAAAATCTGCGTAGGTCTCATATAACATTTTACTAAAATCTTTTACTTCGCTTTTGATTTGATCTTCGGTACAGAAGATATGAGCATCGTCTTGAGTAAAACCCCTTACCCTCAATAACCCATGAAGGGCACCTGAAGGTTCATTTCGATGGCATGAGCCAAACTCTGCAAGCCTTAGAGGCAAGTCTCTATAACTATGAAGGTTACTATTAAAAATTTGAACATGCCCAGGGCAGTTCATCGGCTTTACTGCATACTCCCTATTTTCTGAAGCTGTTGTAAACATATTTTCATGATAATTATCCCAATGTCCTGAGCTTTTCCAAAGTTCTTTATCAAGAACAGTGGGTGTTTTAATTTCATCATACCCATAATCAAGAAATTTTTGACGCAGATAGTTTTCAATTTCAAGCCATATTGACCATCCCTTCGCATGCCAAAAAACCATTCCAGGCGAAGTATCTTGCATATGAAAAAGATTTAATAATTTTCCCAACTTTCGGTGGTCCCTTTTTTCTGCTTCTTCTAACCTTGTTAAATAATCTTTTAATTCATCTTTATTATTCCATGCAGTCCCATAAATTCTTTGTAACATTTCATTTTTTGAATCACCCCGCCAATAAGCGCCTGCGAGCTTCATTAATTTAAAAACCTTTATTTTTCCTGTGGATGGCACGTGTGGACCTCTACATAAATCAGTAAAATCGCCCTGCTCATATAAAGACAGTTCCTCTCCCTCAGGTATAGACGAAATAATTTCAGATTTATATATTTCGCCGATAGATTTAAAATAGTCAATTGCAGCCTGTCTTTGTATTACTTTTCTATTAATCCCTATATTTTCCTTAGAGAGCTCATTCATTTTCTTTTCAATACGAGCTATATCATCCGGAGTAAATGGACGTTTATATGAGAAATCATAATAAAACCCATCTTCTACAATAGGACCAATGGTTACTTGTGCTTCAGGAAAAATATTTTTTACAGCATGAGCTAAAAGGTGAGCGGCCGAATGTCTGAGGATATCAAGACTTTCCGGACTTTTTGAAGTAATGATTGATAGGCTTGTGTCCTCAATAATCTCATAACTCAAATCAACTAATTGATCTTGAATTTTTCCTGCCAGCGCTGCACGAGCTAACCCCTCACCAATATCTTTTGCGACTTCGGCAATAGTTACAGTCTTGTTGTATTTTTTTACTGAACCATCAGGGAGGGTAATATTTGGCATAAATTAAAACTTAAATAATAAATATTTTATAAGGTTTTACTCAATCAAGATAGAGTTTATCCAACAAATGGTAGGCACGATTGGATTCGAACCAACGACCCCCACAATGTCAATGTGGTGCTCTAACCAGCTGAGCTACGCGCCTTTAATTATTGCGCCATTCTATACTAGGGAGGTGTCTGAATCAAATAAGCTTAAAGTCTTAATTGGTTTCTTATAACCAAGATTGTAATTTAGATATTTAAATATGAATGGAAGTGATGGAATGATAGACAACCTTAAGCGCTTACCTAAAACAGGACAAGAGGTTGGTTTAGTATTATTACTTCCAAATGACTTTATAAATAAAACCTGGGAACGAAAAAACTAAAAAAAGAAAAAAAGTAACGGCATAAAACTCCCAATCCTGAGAATGAACATTGCCAATAACTTGTTTTTCGAGGAGCGTAGCAAAAAAACCTACACAAAAATAATAAACAATAATTTCTATAAGAATAAATGAAACTGCCTTGTTTTTATTTTGTGGGAAGAAAATAAATAAATTATTAGAAAGCCAAGGGATATTGGCAAGGAACAAAGCCAAAATAATAATTAAGATAAAAATCATGGCAACAT
>JABHXS010000145.1 GCA_018657165.1 Nitrosomonadales bacterium | reverse complement strand
TAATGTTGTAGTTGCTGAATCAAGCAAAAAAAGAGATGGGAGATTCATCGAGCGAGTTGGTTTTTATAACCCAAGTGCTAGAGAAGGATCTGAAACATTAAGATTAGAGTCAGAAAGAATAGAATATTGGCAATCAAATGGCGCACAGCTTTCTGAGACAGTGAGCAGAATTGTAAAGCTAAATGCAAAAGGTCCAGAAGGATTGGTTGCGATGAAAAAGAAAGATGAAGCTAAAGCATTAGCGAGAAAGAATAAAAAAACTGCTGATAAAGTAGCCAAGGCTGAAGAAGCAGTATCAGCTGATGAAGAAGCCGCAGCTCCTAAGGAAGAAGCTCCAAAAGAAGAGGCTCCAAAAGAAGAAGCCGCAGCTCCAAAAGAAGAAGCCGCAGCTCCTAAGGAAGAAGCTCCAAAAGAAGAAGCCGCAGCTCCAAAAGAAGAGGCTCCAAAAGAGGCTGATAATAAATAAATAAATTGATGTAATCTTTTTAATGAAAGAAGATTATTTAGTGATGGGTCAATTAGTCGGATCCTTTGGTATAAAAGGCTGGCTAAAAGTAAAAGTTTTTACTGAAAAAGTTGAAACTTTGGAAGATTATAAGGAATGGTTTATATCATCCGATGAAAAAAATTGGTCAAAAATTCGCGTTGAAAATGTGAAAATAAACCAAAATAGAATGATGGTAAAGTTCGAAGAAATTGATGACAGAACATCAGCGGATGGATATAGAAAATATTGGGTAGGAATTTTAAAAGAATCTTTACCAAAATTAGATGGCAATGAATTTTATTGGAATGATTTAATTGGTTGCGAAGTCCAAAATATCAATGGTTTTTTATTTGGAACAGTATCAGGTTTTATTGAAACAGGTGCGAATGATGTGTTAGTTGTAGAGGGAGAAAAGCAAAGGTTAATCCCTTACACAAAGATGACAGTTAAAAAAATTGAATTGAAGCGACAACAAATAATTGTTGATTGGGATGAAAGCTTCTAAAAAAATGTTTTTAATTGATTTGATAACACTTATGCCTGAAATGTTTGAAGCATTTACCAATTTTGGCGTAGTTGGAAGAGGATTTAAAAAAAAATTTGTTGATATAAATTATTTAAATCCTAGAGATTTTACGGTAGATAACCATAAAACTGTAGACGATAAAGCTTATGGTGGTGGCCCAGGAATGGTGATGATGCTAGACCCTTTGATTAAATCAATTGAGTCAGCAAGAACAAGAGAAAAGAATTTAGGCATTAAAAAGCGTAAAGTTGTTCATTTAACGCCAAAAGGCTCTAAATTAAACCATGAAAAAGTAAAAGAGTTATCTAAAGAAAGTGGCTTAATCTTATTAGCTAGTAGGTATGAAGGTGTTGATGAGCGCTTGAATAATTGGATTGATGAAGAAATATCGATTGGAGATTTCGTAACAAGTGGTGGAGAATTACCTGCAATGCTATTAATGGATGCATTGATTAGGCAAATCCCCGGGGTATTGAATGATATTGAATCAGCCAATCAGGACTCATTTGTAAATGGATTGCTTGACCATCCAAGTTTTACTAGACCTGAGTCGACAAGAGGATTAAAGGTGCCGGATATTTTATTATCAGGCGATCATGAAAAGATTAGAATTTGGAGATTAAAAGAGTCACTTAAGGTAACAAAGTTAAAAAGACCCGATTTATTAATTAATAAATCACTTACAAACGAAGAGTCTCGGCTGCTCAAAGAGATTGAAGATGAGCAGGAACAAGACTAAATAATAAAAAGGAATAAGGTTTATGGTAGATATAATTAAAACATTGGAAAATGAAGAAATTGCAAAACTTGGTAAATCTATACCAAAGTTTGATGTCGGAGATACGGTAGCGGTTGGGGTAAAAGTTGTAGAGGGAAATAGAAAACGTATCCAGGTATTTGAAGGTGTTGTAATTGCGAGAAGAAACAGAGGGTTAAATTCCTCATTTATTGTTCGAAAAATTTCTTCAGGTGAAGGTATTGAAAGAACCTTTCAGCTTCATTCACCATTAATTGATAATATAAAAGTTGTAAGAAGGGGTGACGTAAGAAGAGCTAAGTTGTTTTATCTTAGAGATCGATCTGGTAAGTCAGCAAGGATTAGTGAACGTTTAAAATCTCGTGAAAGTGATAGTGAGTTCGAGCCTATCCCTGAGGTAGAACTTCCAGCTGAAGCTAAAGCAGACGATAGCGCCGCACCAACAGAAGATAAAGCTTAATTAAAAAGAACTGCTAAATAAAAAGCCCCACTGGGGCTTTTTTTTATTATGGAATAAAAGTATTCTGATTAAAGGGTTTTGAATTATTATTGATTTAAGAATTTAAGAATTTAAGGAAATAATTAATTGGGTGATAAATCAGATAATAAAGAAAATGACTTAATTGATGAATTTATTGATCACTTGTGGCTTGAGGA
Source organism: Nitrosomonadales bacterium (assembly GCA_018657165.1). Classification (GTDB taxonomy): domain Bacteria; phylum Pseudomonadota; class Gammaproteobacteria; order Burkholderiales; family Methylophilaceae; genus BACL14. The sequence goes on along the minus strand of JABHXS010000145.1, from coordinate 1,090 downwards.
TGGTTTATCGAAAAATACGCTCAATAGCTATAGATTTGATTTATGTAATTTTTCTAACTGGCTTAAGAAAACAAATATAATTCATATAGAAAATGTTACAAGGTCAGACATTCAACAATACCTTTCATTTAAATTTCCATCTTCAAAAGCTCGAAGTATTTCAAGGTTGCTTTCAACCCTAAGAAGATTCTATCGATTTTTATACAGAGAGAAAAAGATAATTACTGACCCAACCTTACAAATACAAAAACCAAAAATTCCTAAATCATTACCTAAAAGTTTAAGTGAGGACGAAGTAGAAAGTTTATTAGAGGCACCTGATATTAATATAGATATTGGATTAAGAGATAAGGCGATGATTGAGCTTTTGTATGCCTGTGGACTCAGAGTTAGTGAATTGGTCAATATTCAATTAACAGAATTAAGCTTGAATGATGGTGTGATTCGAGTTACAGGAAAAGGAGATAAAACTCGTTTAGTTCCGATGGGGGAAGAGGCGATGGATTGTATTCAAAAATATCTACTATCTGCAAGAGAAAGAATTCTTAAAAATAAAAAATCAAAATATTTATTTGTAACGCATCGTGGCCAGTCAATGACTCGACAGACTTTTTGGCACTCAATTAAAAAATACGCAATAATTGCAAACATTAAACAATCGATATCTCCGCATATTTTAAGACATGCTTTTGCTACACATTTAATAAATCATGGAGCAGATTTAAGGGTGGTGCAGATGCTTTTAGGCCATAGTGATATTTCTACAACACAAATATATACACATGTGGCAAGAGAGAGATTAAAAACAATTCATAAATCTCATCATCCTAGAGGTTAATTAGCGCTCAAGAATAATGCCAACCTGATCGGTGTCTGAGAGTATTTTTTGTTTTGCTATTCTAAGTGTAATTTTCTCGAACGGAAAATTTTCTTTAAGTGTTTTTATAATTAATTCACCGAAAGGCTCTAAAAGATGGAATTTATGTGTTTCTGCAACAGAGGCTATAGAGTTCCTCACTTCTCCATAATCGAGGGTTTTAGAGATATCATCCGAATTAAAAATTTGATTTCCTTTTAACTCGATATCAAT
>JABHXS010000102.1 GCA_018657165.1 Nitrosomonadales bacterium | reverse complement strand
CTTTTTGAATTAGCCTTAAAGGTAAATAAAAATCAGAATATTGAAGATATTAATTTATTAATCAAGCTAGGGAATGTATTAGGTATTTTAAGTCAAGATGCCGAGGTCTTTTTAAAGGATAATGTTAATAAAGGTATTGATGTTGAAAAGATTATAAGGCAAAGGGATGAGGCAAAAGCATCAAAAGATTATGTCACAGCAGATAAATTGAGAGATGATTTACTAGAAAATGATATTTTAATCGAAGATACCCCTACCGGAACGGTATGGAGAAAAAAATAATGGCTATTAATTTAAAAAAAATACTAAAACAAGATCTAAATGTAATTAAGGGTCTAAGGATGGGGGTTGCTAATGCTGGCATTAAGGACGGTGCGTCACCAGATATATTAGTCATATCAATTCCAGAAAAAAGCTCTGTTGTCGGAGTGTTTACTCAAAATCAATTTTGTGCGGCTCCAGTTCTAATTGCTAAAGATAATTTGGAGCAGAAAAGAGATATTAGAGCACTTATTATAAATAGTGGCTGTGCAAATGCCGGGATGGGGCAAGAGGGGATTGATGATGCAACTATTGTCTGCAAATCTCTGGCAAAGCACCTTGGGGTAGACCAAAAACAAATTCTTCCATTTTCAACTGGTCTAATTATGTCAAAATTGCCAGTTAAGAAAATTACTGATGCGATTCCAAATGCTTTAAATAATCTTAATGAGAATAATTGGTTAGAGGCTGCGGAGTCTATTATGACTACTGATACAGCCCCCAAAGCTTACTCAAAAAAAATCAATCTAAAAGATAGAGATGTAACAATAACAGGAATAAGTAAGGGGTCAGGCATGATTCACCCCAATATGGCAACCATGCTATCTTTCATAGCGGTTGATATTCCTATCTCCAGCATATTGTTGAAAGAATTAATTATTGAAATATGTGAAGAAAGTTTTAATTGTATTTCTGTTGATGGAGACACATCCACAAATGACTCTTTTATATTAATGAGTATACCGTCTGATAAAAGCTTTATTTTGAGAAAAAATAGTGATGATTATGAAAAAGTTAAATCAGCTATTTTTGATGCCGCAATCTTTTTATCACAAGCAATTATAAGAGACGGAGAGGGCGCAACAAAATTTATAACAATCAATGTTAATGGAGCATTAAATCATAAAGAGGCAAAAAAGGTTGGCATGGCTATAGCAAACTCACCGTTAGTAAAGACAGCTTTTTTTGCTTCAGATGCTAATCTCGGGAGAGTTCTATCTGCGATTGGAAATAGTCAAGTTAAGGGCTTAGATTTAAATAAAATAGATGTATATTTAAATGGAATTTTGTTTGCCAAAGCAGGTGCTATTTCAAGCTCATTTGACGAAATAAAAATCGGATCAGAAATGAAAAAAGATGAGATAAAACTAGATATAAGTCTTGGAAGAGGGACGCATGAGGCTACGATATGGACGACCGATTTATCCTATAAGTACATCGAAATTAATTCTGAATACAGAACATAACATCTTAAATATTCGAGTAGCTGTTGGAATTCTTAAAGATTCTGATGACAGGTATTTATTAGGTAAAAGATTGGATTCGCAAACTTGGCCGGGTTGGTGGGAGTTTCCTGGCGGAAAGCTAGAGATAAAAGAAAGCCCTGATGAAGCTCTTAAAAGAGAAATATTTGAAGAGTTAGGAGTTATTGTTAAAAAGTATAGCCAATGGACAACGAGAAGGGTTATTGGAAAAGGTAGAATAACGACTTTATATTTTTTTAAAATAACGGCATGGGTAGGTAAGGTAACAGGAAAAGAAGGTCAAAAGTTGCTGTGGGCAAACCTTAAAACAAATAACTCAGAAAAAATCCTCCCCCCAAATAAATTAATTCATAAGGCTTTAAGAAATGATTTACCCGATGTTTATGCAATTACTAATCTTCATGAAATATCACTTGATAACTTTTATCGGGCATTAAAGAATAAGATTAAGGAAGGTTTAAGATTGATACAGATAAGAGAAAAATCTTTTAATGTAAGTGAATTAGAAAGTCTAATAAATCAATTAAAACAAATGCTTATAAATACCGATGTGAAAATAATAATAAATTCCAGTGTAGATTTAGCTTATAAATATCAACTGGATGGTGTGCACTTAAATTCATTACAATTACATGAGCTAGAATATTTCCCCGAAGACATATTGGTTGGAGTGTCATGTCATTCAAAAAAAGACCTAGAGGTAGCTGAGAAAAAAAATGCTGATTTCGCAGTCCTTGGGTCGGTCAAAAAAACCCTTTCTCATCCTCATGCTGAGCCTGTCGGTTGGGAAAAATTTAGGGAATTAGTTGAAGATTCAAATTTACCAATTTATGCAATAGGTGGAATGACAAGGGATGACATTTCATTATCCTTTGAAAATGGTGCAATAGGAATTGCTACCCAAAGAGATATTTGGAGTAATTAATAATTATTTAATAGTAAACTCAAATACCTTTGTTATTTCTCCCCCATCATTGCTATTAAATACAAAAGTTAAGTCTAATTCTTGCCCATATTTTAAGTCCTTTGTTATACCAAATAGCATCAAATGATCACTGCCTGGTGACAGGACTAAGGGTGAATTAGGACCTAATTTCGGTTCAATTAATTTACGCATCTCCATGACCCCATTAACCATCTTCATTGAGTGTAGCTCAATATTTTTAAAATTTTTATTAAAAACATTCATGACTTTAAGATCAGTATCAGAACTAATTGTGGCAAAACCTGCTGTAACATCAACTCCAGGCCTTGGCATCTTTATAAAAGCCTTAGATATGATTATATTGTCTTCTGCAAAAGCAATAGAAGAAAATAAAATAAATAATAATAAATTAAGTTTCATTTTCAGATGACGTAACATTTCTTTTCCCTTTAATAATAAATTTTTCTGATGCCCATTCTCCAAGATCAATGAGCTTGCATCTTTCCGAACAAAATGGGTTATTTGGTTCATTTTGAACATAATCAAATAGCTTTGAACATGTCGGACAATTTTTTTTCATAAAGAAGCTATTGTTGGCTTATACCTAATTTAAATTGCACAG
>JABHXS010000150.1 GCA_018657165.1 Nitrosomonadales bacterium | reverse complement strand
ATTAAGGGACACCCATCTACCTATAATACTTGATCAGAATATCTCTCATATATTAGTTGATGAATTTCAAGACACCAACGAATCTCAGCTTAATTTTTTAGAACTATTAACTGAAAACTTTGCTGGCAACCAACAAAAATCTTTTTTTGCTGTTGGTGACCCTATGCAATCAATTTATAGATTTAGGAAGGCTGAAGTTGAAATCTTTAGTAGGGTTCAAAAATTTGGTATTGGTGATTTAAAACTAAAATCACTTTTTCTTAAGGTTAATTTTCGCTCAAATAAGAACATTATCACTTGGTTAAATCATAGTTACTCAAAAACATTTCCTTCACCAGGCTTGGCTGATGAAGGATCTATCCCCTACTCCAGCTGTGAATCTAATAACAATATGGGACAAGGTGGTGTGGAATTAATTCCCCTTACTTCTGGCACGGAAAAAAAAATAGAGTTATATGAGGCTGAAGCCTTGTATGTTTTAAATTTAATTAAGAGCATTAGAGAGCGTAGTCCAGATGCTAGCATTGCAGTCCTTACAAGATCAAAATCACACCTCGATGAACTCATTACGCTTATTAATAAAAAAGATAGTGCCTCCCTCCCTATTGATGCAATAGAAATGTCAAAAATTCAATCCAACCAAACATTTCAAGATATTTTATCCTTGACCAAAGCACTATATGACTTCGGTGACAGATTGCACTGGATATCAACCCTAAAATGCCCTTGGTGTGGCCTAACTCTTAGTGACTTAGTTTTATTATTTGAAAAAGATCACAAATCTACTGTATGGGAGATTATTAATGACAAAGACTTAACAAGCCTACTTAACAAGGATAGTGAGAGTAGATTAAGCAATTTTGTAAGCGTTATTAAAGAAAATATTCAATATCGTGGAAGGGTATCTCATAGGTATTTCATTGAAAGTATTTGGAGGCAATTAAGCGGTGAAGAGTCAATGATTGATTCTCATGAAATAAAAAATATTGATTTTTTTTTAGAATTACTAGATCTATCCAGTGATACTTTATCAATTGATTTTATAAAACTAGAGCGTCTAATAAAGAATCAATACATCTCAAAGACAAGCATTGAAAATAATCCAATAAAATTTTTAACTATACATAAATCTAAAGGGCTAGAATTTGACTACGTAATTATTCCGAGTCTAAATAAAAGCAGCAGGAATGAGGCTCCAGATTTAATTCTTTATGATAAATCAACCTTGTCTGTAAAGAGTCCATCCAAGAATAAAAACCTACATAGCTACCATGCTTACAAAGAACAAAAAAGGTTAGATAATGAAAAAATTCGTTTGCTGTATGTAGCAATCACTCGAGCAAAAAATAAGTGCTACCTCATTGGTGCAGTGAAAAAAGAAGGTGACGGACTTACTCCAAAACCAGGAACATTTATGGAGATTGTATGGCCATTTATGGGTGCTCAATTTACAGAAATTAAAGCTCCCAAAGCCTTAAATAGCTTTGAAAAATTTATTCCTAAATTAAGGAGATTGAGTGATAATTTTTTCACAAAAGATATATTGATAAAACAAAGAGTTGATATCGAAAGACAAGCAATTTATTATCCTTACGAGGGCACCGATGTCCAGAGATTTACTGGAAATATTGTTCATAAATATTTAGAATTAATAATTAAAAAACAATTAGATATAGATAAAATATTATGTAACAAATTAGATTATATTGAGTCACTTTTTTTAGCAAAAAATTTCAAAAAGAAAGATATCCAAATTGGTTTAAATTTAGTTAAAAGATCAATGGAAATGTTAATGAAAAGTCCCGATGGGCAATGGGTTATTAGTCGTTATTTAGACGATAATTCTGAAGCCAACTATCTCCTAGAGAACAATGAAATATCTGGTCAATTAATTCCTGATAGAAGTTTTATTCAAAATAATATTCAATGGATTATTGATTACAAGACACCCTTTCTTCCAGTTAAAAATTTAGCCCTCGAAGCAAAAAAACACAATCTTCAACTAGACCTATATGAAAGTATTTTTAAAGAAAATAAAAGAGTTATTCAAAAAGCTATCTACTTTGCTCCCCAAGGAAAACTTATTAGACTTTAAGTTCGTTAATTTTTTTTGTAATAAATACTACCCTGTTTTCGACATCATCTTCCTCCAATGCAATTTTAATCTTATCTGGCCCATTCATTTTAAATCTATGGTCATTTTGAATTAGATCAATAATTTTTATGGGGTCAATACTGGCATTCTTTTGGAAAGTGATTTCAGTGGATCTTTTATTTGAGTCTATTTTTATTATATCTGTTGCTGCTATATCTATCCTTAATTTATGAAACATGACTAAATCTAGTGTTTGTTTTGGCATCAGACCAAATCTATCAATCAACTCTTCCTTTAAAGCCTGTAAGTCATCTTGGCTATTGCAGCTTGAAAATCTTTTATAAATTACCAGCCTTTCATTTGTATTAGGGCAATATGTTTGAGTGAGTATAGTTGGGGTATGTAAGTTAATTTCTTGGTTCGTTGTTAATGGCCTTTCTAAATCAAGCACTTCCCCTGATTTAAGTTGTTTGATTGCCTTGTTTAGCATTTCCATATACAAGCTAAAGCCGATCTCATGCATTTGACCACTCTGGTTATCCCCTAAAAGCTCTCCTGCTCCACGAATCTCTAAATCATGTATTGCGAGATGATAACCTGCCCCCAAGTCCTCCATTAACTGAATTGCTTCAAGGCGTTTTTTTGCATTTGAAGTTAATTTTTTATCTTCATCCACCAACAAATAAGCATAAGCCTGATGATGCGACCTTCCTACCCTGCCTCTTAGCTGATGAAGCTGTGCTAACCCAAACTTATCTGCTCTATTCATAATAATAGTATTTGCAGATGGAATATCAATTCCCGTTTCAATAATCGTAGAGCAAAGCAATATATTGATTCTTTGTTGATGAAAGTCTTGCATTACATTTTCCAATTCTTTTTCTTTTAATTGGCCATGTGCGATCCCAATTCTTGCCTCAGGTAACAATTTAGTCAACTTTTCATACATAAAATGTATGGTATTCACCTCATTGTGTAGGAAATATACTTGCCCGCCCCTATTAAACTCTCTTGAAACTGCCTCATTAATAATTCCTTGGCTAGAATTAACTACGAAAGTTTTTATGGGCAGTCTTTTTTCAGGGGGGGTAGAAATAATTGAGAATTCCCTAAGCCCCTCCATCGCCATGGATAAGGTTCTTGGAATTGGAGTGGCTGTAAGTGCTAAAACATCTACATTTCTTCGAAATGACTTAAGTTTTTCTTTTTGACGAACTCCAAAGCGATGCTCCTCATCAATTACAATAAGGCCAAGATCTTTAAATTTAACGTCAGGTTGGATCAAGCGATGAGTTCCAATAATAATGTCTATCTTCCCATCTTGAAGTTTCTTTAAAGATTCTAATTGTTGTTTTTTGGATTTAAACCTTGATATTTCTTCAATCTTTATTGGCCACTTTGCAAACCTATCACTAAAATTTGAAAAATGTTGCTCTGCTAATAAAGTGGTTGGGACTAAGACAATAACCTGTTTGCTATTTAAAACTGAAATAAAAGCTGCCCTGAGAGCAACTTCTGTTTTACCAAAGCCTACATCACCACATACCAGCCTATCCATTGGTTTAGAAGACTCCATATCTCTAATAACTTTATCGATAGCTGTTTTTTGGTCTACAGTTTCTTCGAATGGAAATTCATCACTAAAAGCAGCGTAATCATTAATGTTTATTTTTGAGCTATAACCTTTCAGAACTGATCTTTTTGCATACAAATCTAATAGTTCCGCGGCCGTATCGCGGATCTGCAATAATGCCTTCTTTTTTGCTTTATCCCATGCCCCGCTCCCCAATTTATGTATTGGCGCTGACTCACTTGGTCCTCCAGAATACCTTGATACTAGAAATAGATTTGAAACAGGCACATAAAGCTTGTCTTCTCTTTCGTAATGCAAAACTAAAAACTCAGTCATACCATCTCCATAATCTAAATCAACCAAACCCTGATATCTTCCAACACCATGAAGCTCATGGACCACCGGATCTCCTATGTGAAGCTCAGTAAGGTCTTTAACGATTCCATCTTCATTAAAATTCTTATTTTTCCTTTTTTTCTTTATTTGCTTCACGAAGTTAGGAAAAATTTCATTTTCTGTAATTACTATAAATTCATCATGAACAAAACCTTTATGGAGGGGGCTTGATACTAGGCATACCTGTTGACTCGACGAAATAAAATCATGCCACCCTTCAATTTCGTTAAAATTTTGACCTGATTGTTTTAGTAATTCAGCAACTGACTCTCTTCGACCTAACCCATCCGTGCAAATCAAAACCTTTCTTGCGTTGTTATTTACAAATCCCATTAATTTACTTAAAGGCGGTAATGCATCCCTATCAATGGCAGCGTCAAATTTAAATGGTGGAATAAATTTTGTTTTTTTTATTTGTTCAAATTGATTAATTTCTTTAAAAAATTGATCTGTTGCTAATAACAAATCCTTTGGCTCTAAGATAGGTCGCTCAGGATCATATGCATAAAGACGGAATCTACTCTGCGCCTCTGACTGATACTCTGTAGCAGACTTATATATATCTCCTAACTGTAGCGTTATATCATTTGGATTAATATAGTCAAAAATCGTACTAGTTTTTTCAAAAAATAAGGGTAGATACCATTCAATGCCAGCAAAAGGTGTT
>JABHXS010000118.1 GCA_018657165.1 Nitrosomonadales bacterium | reverse complement strand
TTTTTTTTAAAAGCAAATGCAGAAATTGCACCTGCCGTTGATCGACCAATTCCTGGAAAAGATAAAAGCGTGTCAAAGGAAGAAGGGAATTTACCATTATAATTTTGTGAAACTATGATGGCTGTTTTATGTAAATTCCTTGCTCGTGCATAATAACCAAGGCCACTCCATAATTCAAAGATCCTTTCTGTTTTAGCATTAGCGAGCGTATCTATATCAGGAAAACGTTTAATAAATTTTTTAAAGTAAGCTAGAACTGTATTGACCTGCGTTTGTTGCAGCATAATTTCAGATAGCCAGATGAGATAAGGATCATTTGTATTTTGCCATGGGAGGTCATGACGGCCTGATACTTTATGCCATTTAATTAATTGGTCTGAAATAAAACCCATAATTAATTTTTATTAGAAAAAATAAAAAATGGCAATTATTCCAACAATAATCCTATACCAACCAAACATAATAAAGTCATGGTTCGCTACATATTTTATAAAAACTTTTATTATTAAGTAGGCGCTAAAAAATGCTGTGATGAAACCTATTAAAAAAATTGGTACATGCTGCATATTTAATATTGAAAAGTTTGAAACTAAATCAAATAACGAAGCGGCAAATATAATAGGGATGGCTAAAAAAAATGAAAATTCTGTCGCAGTTTTTCGATCTAGTCCAGATATTAATCCACCCATAATTGTCGATGCTGATCTAGAAACCCCTGGAATCAAAGCAAAACATTGTGCTAATCCGACAACTAAAGCCTGCTTTTTTGTTATTTGATCAACATTAGTTTTTGTTTTAATCGTTAATTTTTTTTCTATCAAAATCATTATAAAACCACCAATTACCAAACTTATGCCTACGATCATTGGGTTAAACAGATAAAGCTTAATCATTTGATGAAATAAAAGCCCCATGATGGCAGCTGGAAGAAAAGCAATAAATAGATGAATGATAAAGTTCTGAGCGACTTTTTCATGTAAAGCGCCTTTGAATGTTTGAATTAATTTATTTTTGTATTCAACCATAACAGCTAATATAGCCCCTAGTTGAATGACAATTTCGAAGACTTTGCTTGAATCATCATTAAATTTTAAAAGTTCAGCAGCTAAAATTAAATGACCGGTTGAGCTGACAGGTATAAATTCTGTGATGCCCTCAACAATACCGAGAATAAAAGCCACCCATAAAAGATATAAATCCATTAATGTTCCTTAAAATGTACGGTTAAATTTTTTGGTAAACTTCGGCACCTTTTTTAACAAATTCAATAGATTTCTCTTCCATGCCCTTTTCTAATGCCTCTTTATCCGAGATTCCTTTTTTAGCTGCATAGTCTCTAACATCTTGAGATATTTTCATTGAGCAAAAGTGAGGTCCGCACATTGAGCAAAAGTGAGCTTGTTTTGCGCCTTCTTGGGGAAGTGTTTCATCATGGAATTCTTTTGCCTTTTCAGGATCAAGACCTAAATTGAATTGATCATTCCATCTAAATTCAAACCTTGCTTTTGACAAGGCATTATCACGAATTTGCGCACCGGGATGGCCCTTTGCAAGGTCAGCTGCATGTGCTGCAATTTTGTAGGTAATAATACCTGTTCTTACATCCTCTTTTTCTGGTAAGCCTAAATGTTCTTTTGGGGTGACATAACAAAGCATGGCACAGCCATACCAACCTATCATAGCAGCGCCAATGCCTGAAGTAATATGATCATATCCAGGTGCAATATCGGTAGTCAAAGGCCCGAGTGTATAAAAAGGAGCTTCATCACAATGTTCTAATTGTAAGTCCATGTTTTCTTTTATCATATGCATGGGGACATGACCGGGTCCTTCAATCATAACTTGGACATCATGCTTCCAAGCTATTTTAGTGAGCTCGCCTAATGTTTTTAATTCAGCAAATTGTGCCTCATCATTTGCATCATATATTGATCCTGGTCTTAATCCATCTCCTAAACTAAAGCTAACATCGTAGGCTTTCATTATTTCGCAGATATCTTCGAAGTGAGTATAAAGAAATGATTCTTTGTGGTGTGCAAGACACCAGCTAGCCATAATAGAGCCTCCACGACTTACAATACCAGTCATTCTTTTAGCGGTCATTGGAATGTAAGCTAATCTTACGCCTGCATGAATTGTAAAATAATCAACGCCCTGCTCTGCTTGTTCTATGAGGGTATCTTTAAAAATTTCCCATGTTAAATCTTCAGCCTTACCATTTACCTTTTCAAGTGCCTGATAAATGGGAACTGTTCCTATTGGAACAGGGCTATTTCTAATAATCCATTCTCTCGTTTCGTGGATATTTTTCCCTGTTGATAAATCCATCACAGTATCAGCTCCCCAGCGAGTTCCCCAAACCATTTTTTCAACTTCTTCACTTATGCTTGATCCCAACGCTGAATTTCCTATGTTTGCGTTGATCTTCACTAAAAAATTTCGACCAATAATCATTGGTTCTGTTTCTGGGTGATTAATATTCGCTGGAATGATAGCTCGACCTTTGGCTACTTCATCTCTCACAAACTCTGCGGATATTTTTTTTGGAATTTTTGCTCCATGATTTTCTCCGGGGTGTTGAGTTTGAAGTACATCTGAAATTCCTTCTCTTCTTTGATTTTCCCTTATAGCAATAAACTCCATTTCAGGCGTTATAATGCCTTTCTTAGCATAATGCATTTGAGATACATTTTTACCCGATATAGCTTTCTTTGGATTACGTTTGAGGTTAAATCTCATGCCTTCTAATTCTGGGTCCGTTTTTCTTTTTTTACCAAACTCTGATGAGGGACCGTTAAGTTGTTCGGTATCCTCCCTATCTTCAATCCATTTGTTGCGTAAGGGCACCAAGCCGTTTTTTATATCAATTTTACTTTTGGG
>JABHXS010000128.1 GCA_018657165.1 Nitrosomonadales bacterium | reverse complement strand
TGTTCAGGCGGGAGAATCTGCTGAGAAAGTCTGGATTTATTGGGTAAAAAATATTCTAGGATTTGTCTTTGATCTATAGCCATTGATAAGGCCATCCTTAATTTTTTATTTTTAAGATTTTGGTCTTTAAAATTAAATCCGATATAGGAAACATTTGAACCAAAACCAGAGATAATATTTAACTCTTTATTATCCTTAATAATCTTTATCATCTCAAAGGGAAGGTCATTTTGTATTAGATCTAATTCTCCATTTATTAACTTTAATACCCTCACGGTCGGATCTTTAATTTCAATCAAATTAATTTCTTGCCCATCGGTGCGCCTTAATAATTTAACATAAGGCGCGCCCTCTACTATATTAAAAAAACCCGAGCCCACTGGTCTTTCAGAGAAATTATGTTTTTGTTTTAATAGCTCGGCGGGAAGAATAAAAAAATTAAGTTGGGATAAAAAATTTGGCTCTGTCTTAGAAAGATTTATGAAAAAAACATTATCTGATATTTTTTCAATGGATTTAATATTTTTTAATTGTTGAAAATAGGGAGAGGTTGAAAGATTTCTTAAATTATTAATAGTGCTCAACATATCATTGATATTGACAACATTGCCCCCATTGAAGCTGGGTAAGTTTTTCTTTAGTTGGAAGGTGTATTGAAGGTTATTATTTTTTTTAAACGTAACGACATTTGATTTTGGCAAAAAATTCTCATCAAGGTAAATAAAGGGTGTGTAAATTAAGTATGATAGTTTTTTTGAGGCTGCATCGGATTGAAATCTTGGATCTAACTGCTGTGGTTTTTGTGCTATTCCAAATCTAATAACATTATCATCAAACCTTTCTGAGCAGCCAATGGATAGGAGAGCTATCAAAAAATGTAAACACATTTTTTGAAATAGCTTTAGCATTAGATTATATTTTTTAAAAAATTTATGAAGTCAAATTTCATACCCATGCTTTTAAAAAATTATCCCAATGTGGCTTTTTATATTTACTAATAACATGCCTAAAACTATCTATCTCATTCTCATAGGCTGTTGCTGTTAATTCATTTTTCCCTAATAAATATCTCAAATAAACTAAATATGTATTCGCAACATCGGTTTCACAGTAATTCCTTATTGACGCTAAATCTCCATTTAAATATGTCTCCCAAACCCTTCCTCCATCCATATCTAGCTTTCCTGGAAAACCATATACCTTACATATTTCATTTAATGATGCATTATTTCTCCCATTAAACATGGCTAAAGTATCCATTAAATCAAGATGTCTTCGGTGATATCTGCTCATATAATTATTCCATTTGAATTCAGATTGACTTTCACCCGTATCGAAATAAATCTCCGATGAAATTTTATTAGCAAGCATCCGGTAGTTAAGAACCGGTAAGTCAAAACCACTCCCATTCCATGATACTAAGTTTGGTGTGTACTTATCTAATCCATCAAAAAAATGTTTTAAGATACCCGCTTCATTAGTCTCCTCATCCCCAAGCGTCCAGACTTCTAACCTATCATCTGTTTTTAGCACACAGGAAATTGCAACAACTTGATGAAAATGAACAGGCAAAAAATCATGTCCCACTTTTTGGCGCCTCTTGAGATTGGCAATGTTGACGACATCAAAGTCAGAAAGATTTTCATCTAAATGATAAAGTTTTCTAATGTTTTTAATATCAGGAATTGTTTCTAAATCAAATGTAAGCGTCGGGGTCAAAATTATTCTGGGAATATTCCAGTTGACAGATAACGATCACCCCTATCACATGCAATTGAGACAATATGTGAATTAGGATTTTGTTTAGCAATTTGCAATGCCACATAAAGTGCACCCCCTGTTGATGCTCCGGAAAAAATTCCTTCATTCTTGGCAAGATTTCTTGCGGTATCTTCAGCACTCTTCTGTGTAACATTTACAATCTTGTCGATATTATCGCCAGAAAAAATTGATGGTAGATATTCTTTTGGCCACTTCCTAATTCCAGGAATTTGCGCCCCCTCTTCTGGCTGAACTCCAATGATTTGTATGTTCGCATTTTTTTCCTTTAAAAATTTTGAGGTCCCTACTATAGTTCCCGTTGTGCCCATGCTTGAAATAAAGTGAGTTATCTCTTTGTTCGTATCTCGCCAAATCTCGGGTCCTGTCCCCTCATAATGCGCCTTAGGGTTATTGGTATTACCAAATTGGTCTAAAACAATCCCTCTACCATCTTTTTGCATGTTTAGAGCAGTGTCTCTTGCCAACTCCATACTTCCCTCCTGCGAGGTTAGTATAATCTCTGCACCAAAGGCTTTCATTGTTTGTCTTCTTTCGATTGATTGATTTTCAGGCATGATCAAAATCATCTTATACCCTCTCATGGCTGCTACCATCGCTAAAGCAATGCCAGTATTTCCAGAGGTTGCTTCAATTAGCGTATCTCCAGGTTTTATTTTCCCAGAAAGCTCTGCTTCATTAATCATAAAAAAAGCCGGCCTATCTTTGACCGATCCTGCAGGATTGTTTCCTTCTAATTTTAGGTATATATCTCCATCCCCCTCACCGGTAAGTCTTTTAATTTTTGCTAGGGGTGTGTTACCAATTGTAGATTCAAGTGTATTTTTCATTTTTGGTATTTTTTATAAATGTATAATGTTACAAAGATAAATACTAAATAGCTCAACAAAGCCAATTGAGGCAAAGTTATTCCAAATAAAGTCCAGTCAATTGAGGAGCAGTCACCAGCCCCCCTAAACAATAATTCAAACGCTTCTGCCAATGGAAAGCTATCGAACATATAGTTTAGATCTAATCCACATTCAGCTGGGACGGATATCAGTTTACTCTGAATTAAAATATGCCTTACAGAAAAAACTACTCCCATAAAATTTATCAAGAGCAGCACAATGAGATGAAGAATTCTTGCTATCTTTGATGGATTAAAAAAACTAAAAATAAAAAATGCGCCCCCACCGACAATAAAAATAATTCTTTGTGTAATGCATAGTGGGCAGGGCTCTAATTGGAAATTTTCTTGAATAAAGATAGCCAGGAAAACTAAAAAGAAAGAGAATGTAGCGGCTAAAAGATTAATCGCCTTGAAGGAGAAATTAAATTTCATATATTTAAAATTTCTAATAAAAGTCTTATAATATTAACTCATTAAATGAGAATATTTTGAATACTCCTATCATAAACGACTTTATTTCTGATGAACCAAAAATTTTCTCAGTCTCTGAAATTAATCGTCTTGTAAAAAAAGTCTTAACTGATACTTTCGATTCAGTATGGATTAAAGGTGAGATATCAAATTTTACAAAGGCTAGTTCTGGGCACTGGTATTTCACTCTAAAAGATAATAATTCCCAGGTAAGATGCACCATGTTTCGAGGTAAAAATAATTTCGTAGACTGGGATATGAAGGATGGCGACCTTGTTGAAATACATTGCGATGTGGGGTTATACGAAGCCAGAGGTGAATATCAATTAAATGTAAATAAAATTCAAAAGTCAGGCCTCGGTAAATTATTTGAGGCATTTCAAATATTAAAAACAAAATTAGAAAAAGAAGGATTTTTTGACGAAGAAAATAAAAAAGCCATTCCAAAAAATATAAAAACCATTGGTGTTATTACATCTGAAAGTGGCGCTGTTGTCAGAGACATTATAAGTACAATTAATAGACGTAATAAATATATAAATATCATAATTTATCCCTCACAAGTCCAAGGCCCTACATCAGTAGATAGCATAATTAATGCCATTAAAGTTGCAAACAAAAGAGGCGAGGTTGATGTGTTAATCATAGCCCGTGGAGGAGGCTCAATTGAAGATTTATGGTCGTTCAATGATGAAAAAGTTGTAAGGGCAATTGCTGCATCAGGCATATCAACTATATCTGCTGTTGGACATGAAACGGATTTTACAATAGCTGATTTTATTGCTGACCAAAGAGCACCAACCCCAACAGCTGCTGCAGAAATAGTCAGTAACGAGCTGTCTAATTTTTTTGAGAAGCTTACCTGCTTACAATTAGACCTTAGAAATATTTTGCAAAATAAACTTCATGAGATATACCAGAAAATAGATCAATATGAGAAGAGATTAGTGTCCCCTCAGGAGAAAATTAAAACTCAAAATATACTCATGGATAATTTTTCTAAAAGAATTCATATTTCAATGCTAAGGTATTTAGAGGTGTATCATAATAAAGTTGAATCGTTAGAACAAAGCCTTATCCTGTTAAATCCTGCTCAAATATTATCTAGAGGGTACTCTATTGTTTTCAATGAGAAATACAAGGCCATTACAGATGCTGAGAATGTTTCTGTAGATGATAAAATTAAAATTAAACTACATCATGGGTCATTACACTCATCAGTTATTAAGAAAATAAATGAATAAAAAAGATAATCAAGACTCAAAATTTTTAGTCCTTTGCTTAGGTGCGCTTGGTGTTGTTTTTGGTGATATTGGGACCAGCCCGCTATATGCAATCAAAGAAATTTTTGCAATAAATAATAATATACTGGCACTGACAAATTCTAATATGTTAGGCATATTATCATTAATTTTTTGGTCTTTAATTTCTATTGTTTCAATAAAATACATACTCTTCATTATGAGGGCAAATAATAATGGTGAAGGAGGTATTATGGCACTTCTATCTCTTGCCTCTCGTAATGCAAAAACAAAAGGGAAAAAATTAATTATTATCTCAATCGGTATGTTGGGCGCAGCAATGTTTTATGCAGATGCTATGATCACACCTGCCATTTCAGTGATTTCAGCAATAGAAGGTATCGAATTAATCACTCCAGCTTTCAGCGATTATATTGTTCCTATTACACTCATTATTATCTTTGGTTTATTCTGGACCCAAAGCAAAGGTACTGGAGCAGTAGGATTTATGTTTGGTCCAGTTATGCTTGTATGGTTTTTAGTTTTATCAATTCTCGGGGTCTATAATATTATTCAAGAACCTTCCGTTCTAAATGCACTTAATCCTATATACGCTTTCAATTTTTTTTCGTCACAATTTTCCATAGCATTCATAACGCTTGGTGCAGTTGTATTGTGTGTAACTGGAGTAGAATCTCTTTACGCTGATATGGGTCATTTTGGAAGAAATCCGATCAAAGTCACCTGGTTTAGTTTTGTTTTCCCTGCCCTAACCCTTAATTACTTTGGCCAAGGCGCGCTTATTTTAAGCAACCCCCATACGATAAAAAACCCTTTTTACTTAATGGCGCCAGAATGGATGACACTTCCACTTGTTATTATGGCAACCGTAGCAACAATTATTGCTTCTCAAGCATGTATTACCGGTGCATTCTCGGTTTCAAGGCAAGCATTGCAACTTGGATTTATTCCAAGAATGAGAATTGATCATACTTCTGAAGAACAAGAGGGCCAGATATATCTACCAAGAGTGAACTGGATATTAATGGTTGGAGTTATGAGTGTAGTTGCTATCTTTCAAAGCTCAAGTGCGCTCGCAAATGCCTATGGAATTGCAATTACCCTAGACATGGTAATTGCTACCATTCTTGCAGGCTTTGTGATGCATGAAATATGGAAATGGAAATGGAGACACACCCTTACATTCCTAGCTATATTTTTAACAATAGATATTATTTTCTTCCTGTCAAATATCATCAAGGTTCCATCTGGAGGTTGGTTTCCTCTTCTGGTTGGGATTATATTTGTTTTTCTTATCTCAACATGGAAAAAAGGTAGAAAGATTTTATTCAAAAAAACAAAAAAAGAAACTATGGAAATTGATTGCTTTTTTAAAGAAATGAAAAATGAGATGAAAAAACGTGTAAATGGAACTGCGGTTTTTTTAACCCCTAACCCAGATGGTGTTCCACATTCCTTACTCCATAATTTAAAGCATAATAAAGTGCTCCATAAGCGAATAATCCTATTATCTATAAAATTTAAAGATTATCCTCATGCCAATGATAAGAATATTGTTTCAATAAAAAAACTACCTAATAATTTTTATAAAGTTATTTTAAACTATGGGTATAAAGATGTAACAAAGGTACCTCAAGATTTAGCAAGATATCTTAAAAGAACCATTACCTTAGACCCAATGGATACCTCATATTTTGTAGGAAAGGAAAATTTAGTTATCAGATCAAGTAAAGATATGAACTTTTTTAGAAAGAAAATTTTTTCATATCAGTTTAGAACGTCAGAAAATATTACCAATCAATTTAACTTGCCAATAAACAGAGTTGTTGAGCTAGGGAGTAAGGTAGTCTTTTGATGAAGTATGTAAAGAATTTTAATTTAGCATTTATCATCTCAATTCTTCTTTTTGGCTGCACCTCGACAACAAAAAAATCTGATTCAGATGTAGATCGGATTCAACTGATGATTCTTCCTGAATTTATGGCCATGGATATGTCACAAAATGGCTACACAGAGATACTTGATAATGCAAAAAAAGACGGGGCATTAAATGTAGATACCATCCTGGTTGAAAGAATTAGGGGGGTATCCTATAACCTAATAAATCAAACTTATATTTTCAGGGATGATACTCAAGACTGGAACTGGGAAATAAATGTTATTGAAAGTGAATCAATTAATGCCTTTTGTATGCCTGGTGGCAAAATAGTTGTCTACTCAGGTTTAGTTAATAAACTAGATGCAACTGATGATGAGCTTGCTGCTGTTATTGGTCATGAGATAGCTCATGCGCTCAGAGAGCACGGAAGAGAAAGAATGTCTTCAGCACTTATTCAGCAGGTAGGAATTCTTGGGTTTGCAATCTTCCTGAGCAATCAGGATGGCAGCTTCTTGTCAAAACAAGCTGTTTTGCAAGGGGTGGCCTTAGGAACCACCCTGTTTTTTGCTCTACCCAATAGCAGAGAGCAAGAGAGAGAGGCTGATGATATGGGTTTAGAGCTCACAGCGCTTGCTGGTTATAACCCAATGGCCGCAGTCAGTTTGTGGAGAAAAATGGATGCGCAGTCTGATTCCGAGCCACCAGAATTTTTAAGTACACACCCATCCAATGAAAACAGAATAGAAGATCTTAAGATTGAAGCTAAAAAATATAAAAAGCTTTATAAGGAACATCAAAATAAGTAAATCAGGATCATCTATTTCAATTGTATTTACTGTAAAATACGTTTTTTTAATAAACTAAAATCAAATCATAATGACAAATAATCA
>JABHXS010000127.1 GCA_018657165.1 Nitrosomonadales bacterium | reverse complement strand
TATCTACCTTATGACGCAAACACCTTAGTTAAAAAATTTCTTAATTTTTATAAACCTACTGTCGGAATTTTGCTTGAAAAAGAAATTTGGCCAAACTTTATTACCCAATGCAATCATAGAAAAATTCCCCTGCTTCTGATTAATGGAAGACTCTCAAATAAATCTGTTACTAAGTATCTAAGATTTAAAAAATTTTATGCTCCCTTACTAAATAAACTTGCAAAGATTTGCGTCCAAAATATATCTGACAAACAAAACTTTGAGAAATTAACTTCTCATAAGGTACATGTAATGGGCAACTTAAAATTTGACCAAACACCCCCAAAAGATACAAAGAAAAAAGCAAAAATTATAAAAAATAATTTAATGATCAACGACCAAGTTGTCATAGTTGCTGGCAGTACACGAGAGGGAGAAGAAGAAATTATTATTGATCAAATTTTAGCTATGAATATGAAAGACATAACTTTAATTCTGATACCAAGACACCCTGAAAGATTTCTTAAAGTTGAACATATATTAAAGTCAAAAAATTTGAAATATGTTAAACGGAGTAAAGGGTCATTACTTAAATCAACACCAAATTTTATATTAGGTGACTCCATGGGTGAGATGTATATGTACTATGAATTAGCTAACATCGTAATACTCGGCGGTAGCTTCTTTGATTATGGAAGTCAAAACCCTATTGAAGCAATAAAAATGAAAAAACCAACAATTCTTGGGCCTTCAATTTTTAACTTTAAAGACATCATTATTAATGCTATCAAATCAGGATCAGCCGTCCAGATAAATCATATTAATGAATTGCCTGCAATTATTAAAAAATTGTGTCATTTGAAAACACAAAGTTTAATGATTAAAAATTCTGAGAAGTTTATTTCAAGATCAGAAGGTAGCTCCAACAAAGCATTAAAATTTATCAGTCAATATTTTTAATGAGTGGTGCAATCTCTTTGAAAATAGGGTTTTCTGATGTTCCTAACCATTCAAATACTACTGACTCAACATTTGTAATAATACAGCCTGCTCCTCTTAACCTTCCTAAGGCATTTTGCTTATTCAATATATTTCTTGATACAACCGCATCTTCGATCACAAAAACCTCTTTACCCGCTTTAAGAAGGCCAAGTGCAGTTTGAAGTATACAAATGTGTGTTTCCATCCCAATTAAAAATACTTGAGGTTTGGTGCGTATTAAATATCTATTAAAAATAGCGTCATCTGTACAAGCAAAAGCTTTTTTCTCTATATAGCTTGCCTCATTTACAAAAGCTTTGATAGATGGCAAAGTAGGGCCTAGCCCCTGGGGGTATTGTTCAGTAATAATAGAGGGGATTTCTAATTTTTGGGCTACGGTAAATAATAGCTCACACCTCTTGGTAATCTTATTAATAACCTCTTTGGGCATAACAGAAGCTAGTTTTTCCTGCATGTCCACTAAAACTAATTGGCTTTTATTTTTTAAGGCAATCATTAACTATTCCATTATTAAATATTTATTTATTTCAATTATGTCTTGCTTTGTAAGCATCCCAACAGAAAATTTTAAATTAACTAAATTCATTAAATAATCATACTTGTTATCTAGTATATCTTTTTCAGCATCAAAATAAACTTGTTGAGCCCTTAAGACATCTATACTATCTCTTAAGCCAACCTTAAACCCTAAATTAGTTGAATCAAGTGTTAATTTAGCGCTTTTTAATGCAACATCATAAGCAGCGATTTCTGCAAAATTCGTTTGAAGATTCAAATAATTTTCTCTTACCTGTAGCTTAATTTGTCTTTCTAAATATTCTTCGTCCTCTTCTATTTTAAGTTTAAGTAATTTTCCCTCCCGCACCCTAGAGCTTGCATAGCCTCCCGTGTAAATAGGAATATTTATTTCAACGCCAATCGCATCAGAAAATTGCCTATTGCCTTGATTTTTTGTGGTTCCATATGGGTAGCCGCTACTATCCCAATTCCTTGATCGACTTGCAAAAGCATCGATTGTTGGATATCGGTCACCCGCGCGAATATCTATCTCTCTGTCAGCAATCTTGACCTCGTCTCTTCTTATCTGAAGATCCAAATTATTCTCAAGTGCAATACCAATCCATTCATCTGCTTTGTTTTCAATTTCTGTAAATGTTATCACTGGATTTAACTTATTTAACTTTCCTGGCAATGAACCCGTTATCGTTTCAAATTCTCTCTTTTTTATTTTAAAAAGTTGAATGGCATTTAACTGTTCAACTTCTATCAAAGCAACTTTAGTTTTTGTTTCATTAACATCTGTAATTGAAACTAGTCCCGCCTTAAACATCGCTTCCGCCTCAGCCAGCTGTGCGAGAATTTCTTTTCGTTGAGCCTGAAGTAAATCAATCTCATCTGAGGCTTTAAGTGATTCAAAATATAGCTTCACGACACGGTAAATAAGATCTTGTTGCGACCAAAGCAGTTGTTTATCACTTAAGCTTGTTTGCACTAAATTTTGTTTATAGCGATTATAAGAAGCATAATTAAAAATTGGTTGTGATACCACAACGCCATATTCGTATTTTTGATACTTTGTTTTAGTGCCGCTAAGTAAAACATTGCTTATTGGCGTATTAAATTTCCTTGAATTATCAAGATCCGAGTAACTCCCTGTAGCAGAGATATTTGGTAAAAATAAGGATAACCCCTGATCTATTAATTCCTGCGTTGCTTGATTTTGGATAGTCGCAGCAGATAAAAGAGCATCGTGTCTTAATGCTTCATTATATAGTGACAACAAGTCGCTTGTTTTCCCAGCATAAATTAATGAAGAAAACCCCATGCTAAACAGAAAAACTAACGACCTAATTTTTAAAAAAGGTATGGGCACAACGTTAAAAGATAATTTTATCAAACTCAAGAAATAAATTTAGATGATTTACCTTTTATAGCCAAGAAGGGAATCACATCCTCAAAAATTGATCTATGTTTATTTGACCGTACTTTCTCAATTAAGTTCGCAATCGTATTAAAACATTTTATGTCTGTAAGTATTTTCATATACTTTGTAAATTGTGGGTAATAATTAGATTTAATCTAATTATAATTATAGCTGAGTCGGCATCAATTTACCTTAGACATTTTCATTAAAAACATCATGCTTACCTTGCTATAAATAAGATAATCAAGTAATTTATACCTATTGCTAGGGGTCCGCTTTATAGTGGTGAGAAAAACTCTTTGAACCTGATGTGAATTAAATATCGCCGTAGGGAATGCATCTATAAACTGCTCTCTACTATATATAAAATAAATAAAGGAGTCAGTGTTGAACGCTTCAGATAAACAAATCAAAATGAATGTTGATAAATTTGTTAATAAAGATGCAGGGCTAAATGAAGATGCCTTGGAATCTTTTGAAAACTCCAAAAAAGTATATATAGAAGGGTCAACGCCTGACATAAAAGTTCCGTTTAGGGAAATTACAATCTCGGACACCCCTTCAGAATTTGGTGCTGAAAAAAATGCCCCTGTTTTAACTTACGATACTTCAGGCCCATATACTGATCCCAAAAGTAAAATTGATATAAAAAACGGCTTGGTGCCCTTACGCAACAAATGGATTGAAGATAGGGAGGATACCGAACAACTTAACGGTCCCTCATCAGAGTTTGGTAAAAAAAGAAAAACGGACCCAGAATTAGAAGGC
>JABHXS010000142.1 GCA_018657165.1 Nitrosomonadales bacterium | reverse complement strand
CAATATATATAAATAAGTAAACAAATTAAATGGAGAAAAAAATTATATGCGTTTTGACAAACTTACAACAAAATTTCAACAAGCAATTGCTGATGCACAAACATTAGCAAACGTAAATGATAATGGTTCTATCGAGCCTATTCATCTTCTAAGCGCATTGTTAGAAAAAACAGATGGAGATGAATTATCACTGTTATCTTCCGCTGGTTGTAAACCGCAAAATTTAAAAACATCACTTAATGATGCAATTAAAAACCTTCCTAAAGTCAAATCTACGGATGGCGAGATTGGAATCTCAAGAGAATTAAATGGCTTACTAAACCTTACTGAGAAATTAGCCTTGAAACAGGGTGATGATTACATATCAATTGAAATGTTTCTTCTTGTTTTAATCGATGATAAAAACCAAGCAGGCAAGTTGTTGCGCGAGGCTGGATGTAACAAAGAGTCACTTGAAAAATCAATTATGTCTGTAAGGGGAAATGAGAAGGTGAACTCTCAAAATGCAGACGGGCAAAGAGAGGCCTTGAAGAAATACACTCTAGATTTAACTGATAGAGCAAGGCAGGGAAAGCTTGATCCTGTTATAGGAAGGGATGATGAAATTAGAAGGGCAATGCAAGTTCTTCAGAGGAGGACAAAAAATAATCCTGTGCTCATTGGAGAGCCAGGCGTTGGAAAAACAGCTATTGTTGAAGGGTTAGCCCAAAGAATTATAAATGAGGAGGTGCCTGAATCCCTTAAGAATAAAAAAATATTATCGCTTGATATGGCGTCATTATTGGCAGGAGCAAAATACCGAGGTGAATTTGAGGAGAGGTTAAAAGCCGTTCTGAAAGAAATTGCCATGGAAGATGGGCAAATTATTTTGTTTATCGATGAAATTCATACCATGGTAGGTGCAGGCAAAGCGGAAGGCGCAATGGATGCCGGAAATATGCTTAAGCCTGCATTGGCACGAGGTGAGTTGCATTGTATGGGCGCAACCACTTTAAATGAATATCGTCAGTATGTTGAAAAAGACGCTGCGCTAGAGAGAAGATTTCAAAAAGTAATCGTTCAAGAGCCGACGATTGAGGCAACGATTGCCATTTTGAGGGGGCTGCAAGAAAAATATGAAATCCACCATAATGTTGAGATTACTGATCCGGCAATTGTGGCAGCGGCTGAGCTATCTCAGCGATATATTACCGATAGATTTTTACCTGATAAGGCGATTGATTTAATTGATGAGGCTGCCTCTCGTGTCAAAATTGAGATTGATTCAAAACCTGAAGTGCTTGATAAGCTTGAGCGTAGATTAATTCAATTAAAAATTGAAAAAGAGGCGGTTCGTAAGGAGAAAGATGAGGCTTCTAAAAAGCGCTTGAAATCAATTGAACAAGACATTAAAGAAAGTGAAAGAGAATTTAATGACCTTGAGGCTGTATGGAAGTCAGAGAAGATTTTGTTACGTGGCACACATGACATCAAGGAAAAGATTGAACAGGCTAAACTTAAGATGGAAAAAGCAAACCGTGCGGGAGATTGGCAGGCAGTCTCTGAAATTCAATATGGCGAGTTACCAGAATTAGAGTCTCAATTGAAAGAGGCATCTAAAAATGAAAATAAAGAACAGAAAAAACCGAGGATGCTTGTAACTGAGGTGGGTGCCGATGAGATTGCAGAGGTTGTCAGTCGAGCAACGGGCATCCCTGTCTCAAAAATGTTACAAGGTGACCGAGATAGACTATTAAATATTGAAGAAAAACTTCATCAACGCGTTGTAGGCCAAGATGAGGCGGTAACCACAATTTCTGATGCCATACTTAGGTCGAGGTCAGGTTTAAGCGATCCTAATCAACCCTATGGTTCATTTTTATTCCTAGGGCCAACCGGAGTAGGTAAGACCGAATTGACGAAAGCATTAGCTGAATTCTTATTTGATTCAGAAGATCACTTGATACGAATTGATATGAGTGAATTCATGGAGAAACATTCGGTAGCTAAGCTCATCGGGGCGCCTCCAGGATATGTTGGGTATGATGAAGGGGGTTATTTAACAGAGGCAGTAAGAAGAAAGCCCTATAGCGTAATTTTGCTTGATGAGGTGGAAAAAGCTCACCCCGATGTTTTTAATGTTTTACTGCAAGTCTTAGATGATGGTCGATTAACAGATGGCCAAGGAAGGACTGTAGACTTTAAGAATACTGTGATCATCATGACATCTAATTTGGCATCCCAGATGATTCAATCGAAAGCAGAGGAAGATTATCAGGTGCTTAAGCTTGCGGTCATGGGGGAGGTAAAAAACTATTTCAAACCTGAGTTTATTAATAGGATAAATGAGATTGTTGTCTTTCACCCGCT
>JABHXS010000112.1 GCA_018657165.1 Nitrosomonadales bacterium | reverse complement strand
GCTCTTAAATACAGGCTGGATGAATTTATACAATTACGTAAAAATATTGTTATTACTTTTATTTTCTACCCCCTCAACCTTTTCAAACCCAAGAAAGATGATCGAGCAGTTCGTCTCAGACTAGCACTTGAAAATTTAGGTCCTATATTTATAAAATTCGGACAGATGCTTTCTACCAGAAAAGATTTACTTCCAAGTGATATTGCCATTGAACTCTCTAAACTACAAGACAAGGTCCCTCCTTTTGAATTTAAAGAGGTTAAGAAAACCATAGAAAATTCATATTCAAAAAAAATTACGTCGATTTTTAAAGAATTTGATCAAATACCAGTTGCAAGCGCATCAGTGGCACAAGTACATTTCGCTAAACTGCTTAATGGAGAAAAAGTCGCTGTAAAAGTTCTTCGTCCAAATATAGAAAATGAAGTTAAAAAAGACATCAAATTACTTCATTTAATTGCGAATATTTTATTTAGACTTTGGTCGGATGGTAAGAGATTAAAACCAGATGAAGTCGTTTCTGAATTTGAAAAACATACGCAATCAGAGCTCAATCTTTTACTTGAGGCTGGTCACTGTAGTCACCTAGGAGAAAACTTCAAAGATAAAAAATTATTGGTTGTACCAAACGTTTTCTGGGACCACTGCCATGAAAAAGTAATGGTAATGGAAAGGATGGATGGCATTCCTATCAGCGATATTACAGTGATTAAAAAAAATAAAATCAATTTATCAGAATTAGCAAAAAATGGAGTCGAAATATTTTTTACACAAGTCTTTAGAGATGGTTTTTTCCACGCAGATATGCATCCAGGAAATATACAGGTAGCGAAAGATGGGAAATATATTGCAATGGATTTTGGGATTATGGGAACGCTTAATGAACAAGATAAGCTTTATCTAGCCAAAAATTTTGCCGCTTTTTTTAAAAGAGATTATCGTGAAGTTGCAAGGGTTCATATTGAATCAGGATGGGTTCCTGCAGAAACCTCAATCGATGAATTTGAAAATGCTATCAGATCTGTTTGTGAGCCAATCTTCAATAAACCCTTAAAAGATATTTCTTTTGGAAAGTTACTTATAAGGTTATTTCAGACCTCTAAAAAATTCGATATGGAAATTCAACCCCAATTAACTATGTTGCAAAAAACTCTTTTGAATGTTGAAGGCTTAGGTCGTGAACTTGATCCGAATTTAGATTTATGGGTAACAGCAAGGCCTTTTTTAGAAAATTGGTTAAAAGAGCAAATTGGCCCAAAAAATTTATTAAATTCAATTAAAAAAGAATTCCCAAACTGGCTGGATATTGCCCCACAACTTCCGATGCTTTTGCATTCATACCTAAAGAATAATAATCAGAACTCATACACAGTCATTGAAAAAAATATGCGGCAGTCAATAGACGAATTGAAGTTAAAACAAGATAGACTTTTATTGGCATTGATAATTTTTATCTTAGTTTTATTAGTTATTACCTTTTCGCTAATTTAATAAAAAAAATTAAACCTGACACCTTTTACAATAAAAACTTGACCTTTGTCCAATTTTTATGAGATATATTTTTTCATCACAGTTTACACAGCATTCATTTTCCCTTGCATAAACATTGTGCTCATTTTGAAAATATCCACTTTGTCCATTTACACTATAAAAATCATTAAGGGTGCTTCCGCCTCGCTCTATTGCTTTTTGTATAACTGCTTTAATAGAATCTACTAATACTTTTATTTCCTTTTTTTTAATCTTTTGAGATTGGCGTTGCGGTCTAATGGCGGCAAGAAAGAGTGATTCACTTGCATAAATATTACCCACACCTACTACAATATGGCTGTCCATTATTGTGCTTTTGATCGGTTGTTTTTTTCTTTTAACTTTTTCGAACAAGTAATTCACATTAAATTCATCTGATAAAGGCTCAGGACCTAAGGCACTAATGAGCTTGTGACCCAACGGGTTTTTATCAGTCCATATCATTGCGCCAAACCTTCTTGTATCGTTAAATCTTAATATTTTTTTTGATCCGCCAATGTTAAAACATATATCAATATGATCATGCTTCATGAGTATTTTTTTTTCAGATACAACAGATATTCTCCCTGACATACCCAGATGCATTATTAAAAATCCATTAGAGAAACCAGCAAGAAGGTACTTCCCTCTTCTGTTTAATGATATTAACTCTTGTGAGTGAAGAATTTTCTTTAGATTTGGGTTTACAGGCCATCTGAGAGAATAGTTTCTCACTTGAACATCATAAACCTTGCCATGAATGAGTGGCGCTAACCCAAGCCTAGTTACTTCAACTTCAGGCAATTCAGGCATTATTCTTTTTCTTTTACCTCAACATGCGGATTCAGCATTGTAAAACCTAAGTCTCCCGGGAACCGATATAGAAGACCTTCATCTTTGCGATATAAATGAAGCTGAGGTGATTCTTGAATCTTGTAAAATGTTATTTTTTTATTGTTATTAACAATAACGTCAAAACTCTTATAGCCCAGTCTAGAGTCCATCTTATAGGTTTCAAGAGAAAGAGCCTGTAAATTATCCCAAGAAACACTTAGCCACTCAATGATATCGTTCTGAGTAGTCTTAACATTAATCCCTTTTGTAGCCCAATTACCATTTTTTTTGACTAGTTTTAATTGATTTTTTTGCCATTGTTCTAATCTTGAAAAATTAAAGCCTTGGATTATTTCATAGGGTGAAATTGGTCTCTTATCAATAAATTCAATTGGCACGTATGATGCAGTCTCTGAAAACAGGCCATTTACAATAAACACATCATCTTTATATTTTATATATTGATTTTCAGAGATTGGATTATATGTTCCAAATATAAACTCTTCTTTCAACATTTTTTCTTTATTTAAAAATATTACTTTTAACTTAGGTTGATCAAGACCATATTTTTCTAAATCATTACTTTTAAGTTTTTCAGGGCTCTTGGAAGCTAAGATAGATAAAAGCTGGTAGACATATAACTCATTTGCCCTACCCTTTACTGGAGATAAAATTTTCCAATGATTTTTGACTATTTTAAAATGCACTTTAGCTTTTGAAGGAAAATTTAATTCTATTTCATCGAAATCAGAAAGTTTATGGTTCGTTACTTCTATTCCTTTGGTAACGTGTGGCTCTTCCTTTACAGACTGAAAAGCAAACAAACCTGCGCCAACCAATACAATTAATAAAATTAAATTAATAATCCATCTATTTATCATATTAAGCTTTTCTTCTTCTGAACCACACAACAAAACCTAAAATGAATAAGCCAATTGGAATAAAGTATTGAAATGCATGAAATATAGTCCATGCAATGAAGACAGACTTGCCATCATTAGGGATTTTTACATTAATGTCCTTCAAGGGCATTGGTTGAATTGTAATTAATTGATCGTCTCCAGCAAGCCAATTAATAATATTTACTCCCAGGTCTAAGTTCCCGCCAGAAGTAATAAAAGTATTAGATAAAAAAGAAGCGTTTCCTACAACCACTACCCTTTGCCCCTTTTCACCAAACTTTCTTTTAAGCGCAATTCCAATGTTGATGGGACCAGCTTTATCCTCACCTTTAACATAATTAAATTTATCTTCATCACTCTTCTTACTTAAAGGAAGCCATCCTCCAGTAGCCACTTCTATTAATTCGCTCACCTCCCAACCATTCTCATATGAGTCCTGAGCATTAACTTCATGGGCATTCGAATATATGGTTCTCAACATGAAATTTCTCGTAATCGGATGATCCCCATAAATAGTTGAGAAAGTTATATTTTCATCTCCCCCATACTCTTCCGAAAGGGGGTCGACAACAGATTCATCAGATACTTTTAAACTCACATACTTTGCAAGCTCATCGAGACCTTTAAAATCATTATCATCAAGAAGCCAAAGTAAGTTTCCACCTCGCTCCACATAGTTTAATATTTTTTTTGCTTCTATCTTACCGATGTTTACCTGAGGGCTTGCAATGATTAACATCGCCCCCTCTTTAGGGACCTCATTAAGGGCTGTTAAGTCTGGGTTGGAAAGTTTGAGTCCTTTATTTCTTAGCTGATCTCCAAACCCTCCTAAGTCGCTTGTTTTTTTTCCTATTAAATTTTTTTCACCATGCCCGTCAAGATACAGAATTGGTTTTTGATTGGTTCTAGAAAGTCTAACAAGAAGGTTAGTAAATTCTTGTTCAGCAAACGGTGGAGCTATATGCTCAGTTCTTTTGTTGTACTCAACAACAACCTCGCCATCATTTCGTATACCGAGCTCTTGTAATAATTTTGGCTCCTCAATTGGATTAATAAACTTAATGTTTATATCTGGCTTTGCTCTTTGATACTTAGCAAAAAAATCAACGATACTTTTTCTAAAGTTTTCACTTCCGTCGTCATTAGATGCAAAAATGGTTAGCTGGATTGGAGCCTTCATGCTTTCAACAACCTCGATGCTACCTTGAGTTAAAACACTTCTGTTGGCTTGGGTCATATCTTTAACATAAGCAAATTGATTCGCTATAACACCAATTACAAACACTAAAGATAGAAACAGGATCAGAAAAAAACTATTTTGAAGAGAGTATTGGAATCTTAATTTTTTATTCGCCTTCATAGTTGTTACCCCCTAACCCTATCTGAATCAAGCCTTCTAACGGTCAATATCAAGAAGGTAACAATAAAGAGTAAATAATAAATGATATCTGCACTATCAAAAACACCTCTTGTAAATGATTGATAGTGCTTTGTCATAGAGATGTAATTAAACCAATGGCTTGGGTCACTGGCAAAATAACTACCTAAACCAACCATGGTAACAAGAGCAATAAATGTTGTAATTGCAGCAATGATAGGTTGGTTGGTTAAGCTAGAAAAGAAAATTCCTAATGCAGTAAAGCTTGATATTAATAAAATAAATCCAAAAGAATTTCCGATAAGGTATCCAAAATCTATATCAGCCCAAATATTCAGAGTTGATAGCATAATAAAAATATAAACAACAAGAATACTTAAAAATATGACTAACCCTAAAAACTTACCAATCACTATTTCGTAAAGTGAAATTGGTGCACTTAGCAAAAACGGCATGGTTTGACTTTTTCTTTCTTCGCTAATCAATCTCATTGTAAGCATGGGGGTGGTAACTGAAAGCAAAAAAAGTGCAGTACTGTAAATTTTAGACCCTACAAAAATTGTAACGCCGACTCTCTCAGCAGGTCTAACTGCTCCAGACATAACTTCAAAATAACTGTTAACCCCCTGTAAATATAATGTTCCAAACCCAAACATCAATATTGAAAGTATTATCCAACCCATCGGGGAAGCAAATAGACTTTTTAATTCTTTTCTAGCAACATTTATTATCATAAAAAAATATTCTCTTCTAACTGGTTTGTGTCAAATTCACAAAAGTCTCTTCTAGACTCGTTATATCCATATTGATGTGATAAAGGCCCCAGCCCTCTTTTACAGAAAGAGTAACAATTTCTTCAGCTGGCAAATATTTGCTTTTAAAATGAAG
>JABHXS010000123.1 GCA_018657165.1 Nitrosomonadales bacterium | reverse complement strand
TGAAGGTGCAGATCTTAATATTGCGAGTTTTATTTTTGGTGACCTAAGAGGTGCTAATTTAAGAAATACGAATTTGTACAGAGCTGAATTAATTCAGGCCGATCTAACGGGGGCCGATCTAACGGGGGCCGATCTAACGGGTGCAAATGTTGAAGACGCAAACTTCAAAGATGTCATTGGTCTAGATAAGACCAAAGGGTTTGATAAGGTTTTAGGAAAGTGTCGGAATTGCGGCATGTAAAAAAAATGCCCTCAAAAGGGCATTTTTTTATTTCTCGAAATTCTTAGTTTACTGCGTCTTTTAGTGCTGCACCCGCTTTAAAAGAAGGCACGGTTCTTGCTGGAATTTGTAACTCTGCTCCAGTTTGAGGGTTACGTCCAGTTCTGGCCGCTCTTTTAGCTGTTTTAAAAGTACCAAAGCCAATTAGGGTAACAGTGTCACCTTTTTTTAGCGCCCCAGTGATTGATTCGATTACTGCATCAACGGCACGTCCAGCGCCTGCTTTTGTGTCGTCTGTTGCTGCTGCCACTGCGTCGATTAATTCACCTTTATTCATAAAGCCTCCGTTTGTTTAATAAATTATTTTTTGCCACTGTTCTCTAACACCCCTACGCTTACTGCTGTACAGGCAAAGGTTAAAAACACTTTGCCCTCTTTAAACTTTCTTGTCAATAAAAACAATGAAATAATTTTAGGGACTAATATATTTGATTAATGTTACAATATTCAAATGAAACCCATTAAAAATAATCGAGGAGGCGTTAGACTAGGAGCTGGAAGAAGGCCTGGGAGTGGTTTGTATGGGGAGGAGACTAAGGTAATGAGAGTCCCACGTAGCTCTGTAAGTAATATTAAAAAATATCTCAACTTATCTAGATTGAACAATATTGATAACATTAGTCTGGCCCGCGATGAGATTACTTATAACCCCCTTGTTTTATTTGAACATAAAGTCCCTGCTGGCTTCCCATCGCCTGCTGATGATCATGTTGAAAAGCGTTTAGATTTAAATGAATATTTAATTAAAAAAAGTGATGCCACTTTTTTTGTGAAAATTAAAGGGGACTCTATGATTGATGCGAGCATCAATGATGGAGATATTGTGATCATTGATCGATCTATACAAGCCAAAATAGGAGATATAGTGTTGGCTTCAGTAGATGGTAATTTTACGATTAAAACGCTCTCTAAACATAAATTAAAACCACGTTTGTTACCTGCGAATGAAAAATACAAGCCTATTGAGATTGATGATAATACACAGTTTGAATTATGGGGGGTGGTAACGGGAGCTGTTAGAAAATTTAAATAAATGATAGCGCTAATTGATATCAATAACTTCTATGTTAGTTGTGAGCGCTTATTTAATCCTCGCCTTATAGGTCAGCCTGTAGTTGTATTAAGTAATAATGATGGCTGTGTTATTTCTCGGAGCAATGAAGCTAAAAAACTGGGCATTAAAATGGGTGTGCCTTTATTTCAAGTTAAAAAGTTTTTAAATGAAAAAAAAGTAAACATCCTCTCATCAAATTACCCCCTTTATGCTGATATGAGCTCTCGTACTATGCGAGTGCTTTCAAACTTTTCTGATCTTCAGGAAATCTATTCCATTGATGAATGTTTCTTAGATTTAAGTGGCCAAAAAAATCTTAATACAGTTGGTAGGTTGATAAGGAAAAAATTATTACAATGGTTGGGTATGCCAGTATGTGTTGGCATAGCCCCCACGAAGACATTAGCTAAATTTGCTAATCACTGCGCAAAGACCCAAGATAGTTGGCAAGGGGTTTGTGATCTCAGCGGGGCGAAAGAAAATGAAGTAAACCGAATAATGTCACTTACTGAGGTAAGTGAGGTATGGGGGGTAGGCCCTAAAACATCTACTAAATTGAAAAAGATGAATATTAATTCAGTGCTTGATTTAAAGTTAACTCACCCAGCCAAGATTAATTTTTACTTTAATGTGGCTATAGAGCGTACGGTGGTGGAGTTAAATCAATCTATTTGCTTTCCAATTATGACAGAGGCCTCAAAAAAAAATGAAATTCTTTCGTCAAGAAGTTTTGGTAGTCCGGTTAAGACTCTAAATATGCTTTCTGAAGCGATGAGTACTTTTTTAGCTAGCGCTACATATAAGGTAAGACAGCAAGAAATGCTTGCCACTAGTATCGTTCTGTTTATTAGAAGCAGCCCCCATAAGGATAATTACTACGCAAATTCTATTAGAATTCCTTTAGCATTTCCAACAAACCATCATAATTTAATACTACCTGTCGCTTTACAGGGCCTTAGGGCAATCTTTAAATCAAACATTAGATATGCAAAGTGTGGCGTTTTATTGTCTGGGCTTATTAGTGAATCAATACAACAAAAGAGTCTTTGGGAGGACTTTAATAGTAGCTCTATGGAGGTGGTAGATAAAATTAATAATAAATTTAATAAAAAAAGTATTCGCCTAGGGGTGGAGCCTTTAAATCCAGCATGGCAGATGAAGCAGTCAAATAAAAGTCGTTCATTTACCACCGCTTGGGATGCATTATTGGTTGCTCAATAAGTTATTTAACTTAAGGGTTTATTGTTGGGTTGAGTTGAACGAAATAATCATCTTCTTGAAAATTAACTTTCCATCCTTCAAAATAAACTTCGCTAATATTTGGGTTGAATTGGATTTTAAAAGGGGGTGAGCCATGGTGGCTAAATTTAGCCCCCTTGTTAAGATCATATTCTTTTAAAGCCCCCAAAGAGTCAGCAACACATATTTTCTGTGAGCCATGAGAAATAAAATAAAAATAGTATGAAGATTTTTCTGGATATTTAGTTGTAAATGGGGTTGTTTGAGAGGTCTGTACAGTGCATAAGAAATCATTATTTAAATTGACTGTTTCTTCCTTAGCAATCCTCTCTTCTCCGCTTTGGGTTGTTTGGGTTGGTGTTATATCTGAAGTAACTATTGAATTATCTTCAATTATTCCTTCCACCTCCAAGTTACCTTCACTATTTTTAACAGTATTATCTGGGAGCTGATCTGGGCTTTCTATTTCTTTAGGAGGGTTATCAGTTAACTCAATTTGATCTTGTTCAGGAGTAATGATGTCTGACAGGTTAGATGATTGATTTAAAAAAGAGTCTATTTTCTCATCTACGGTTTTATCTGAATAATATAAATAAAAAATAAAAACCAGAAAAAAAATGCCAAGAATTAAATAACTTATTTTAATGTTTGAAGAAGACTTTAGAGTTAAGGTTTCATTTTCTTCTGTTTGTTCTGTCTCCTCTTTTACTTCAAAAAGGTTTTCAGATTTGATGCCTAACAATTTTGCGTAACGCTTTAATAGAATTAATTTATATTTAGATGATGCAAAACCGGTATCCAAATT
>JABHXS010000093.1 GCA_018657165.1 Nitrosomonadales bacterium | reverse complement strand
GTGTCAGTGTAGAAAGCCCCTATGCTATAACCTTCAGCAAATGGAAGGGCATAATCTAGATTCGCTTTCCAATCGGTATAATCAGATGCAGAGTTTCCTGCGCCATCAAATTGCTGATCACCCACATGGCCTGAAAGTGTTAAACCTGTCTCGCCAATAGGAACATCGACATCCAATGTCCAATATTCACTGCCCTTTGCATCAGAAAATCCCCATGCATCTGTTGAAACAACGTGGTAGTAGTAAACACTTGCACTTGCAAAATCAAAATCATGTGAGATACCTGCATAAAGCTCAGTTGCATCTGCTTCAGCAGCACCTAATGTATTTTCACCAGGATATAAGAACTGAAGCACCCCAACATCTAAATCAACAGGACCCGCAGAGAATGCAAATCCACCATAGACATCAATTTCTAAATCATTGTCGTCCATGTAGCCTCCTTCAGTTGTCCACTTCACATTAGAAGCCCATGTCCCCATGTAGAGACCGCTTGAATGCTCAACATCGAAACCACCCTGAATCGCAGGTTCATGTTTAGTTTGAGTGTATCCACGAAATATATAATCTGAATACAAGCCTACGTTTGCGCTAAAGCTTAATTCATCAAGTATTGAAGTAGGCGCTTTAATATCCTCTACCTCATCCGCTGCAAAACTAATTGGTGCAACTGAAACTAATGCACCAACTATCGCGGCTTTAATTAATTTTTTGTTCATACTGCTTTCTCCTTTTTTAAAAACAATGCTGACACTTATGCCTGCGTACACTTATATGTAAAGCAAAAACCGTGCCAACTTTCTTTTTTTTAAATTTTTTTTTGTTTATTTAATCTAATTTGGGGAATAAACTAAATTAATTTATTGACAGTAAAAATAAAAAAAGCTGTTAAAATCAATGTTTTACGGAATAAATATATGGTAGACCGAAAGACAATACAAGAAATTTCACAAAAAATTAAACATATAGTTTCTGATTCCCCAATAAGTGACATAGAAGAGAACATTAATGCACTATTAAAGGGCATGTTCACCAAAATGGACCTTATTACTAGGGAAGAATTCGATGTGCAAACGGGTGTTCTTAAGAAAACACGGGAGAAACTAGAAAACATCGAAAAAAAATTATCTAAAATTGAAAAAGGTATTAAATAAAGTGTCCTTAAGCCTCCCCTCAGAAACAGAAGCTAAGCTAATTAAAATTCTCAGTAATCGAATTATGATAATGGACGGTGCTACAGGAACAATGATCCAAAAGCACAAGCTAACAGAAGAAGATTACCGTGGCGGCAAAGCCGGAAAATATATTAGTTTTTCTGCGCCAAAAGGAGAGCGAGAGCTTTTCTTAAAAGGCAATAATGAACTTCTTAGTCTGACTCAACCCAAAATAATTAAAAAAATCCATGAAGATTATCTAATGGCTGGTGCAGATATTATAGAAACCAATACATTTGGGGCCAACAGTATTGCCCAAGACGATTACTATATGCCCCAACTAGTTCATGAGATGAACTTCGAGTCAGCTAGGCTTGCGAAAGAAGCCGCTAAAAAATTTAGCAGCCCTGAAAAGCCTCGGTTTGTTGCGGGAGCAATTGGACCCACACCAAAAACTGCATCTATTTCACCTGACGTTAATGACCCCGGAGCAAGAAATGTCAATTTTGATCAGCTAGTAAAATCTTACAAAGAACAAACAAAATCCCTAATTGATGGCGGCGTTGATATCATTCTAGTTGAAACAGTATTTGATACACTAAACTGTAAAGCTGCCTTGTTCGCTGTAGGCCAAGTTTTTGATGAAATTTCTCAAAGACTTCCTTTAATGATATCTGGAACTGTAACCGATGCATCAGGCAGAATTTTATCAGGGCAAACAGTGAATGCATTTTGGAACTCTATCAGACATGCAAAACCATTAACCATAGGGCTTAATTGTGCATTGGGTGCAGCACTTATGCGCCCTTACGCTGAAGAACTATCGAAAATTGCCGATACACATATATGCATTTACCCTAACGCAGGACTTCCAAATCCAATGTCAGATACAGGGTTTGATGAAGAACCTAATGACACCTCAACGCTTTTAAAAGAATTTGCTGATAGTGGGTTCATTAATATTGCTGGTGGATGTTGTGGAACAACGCCTGACCATATCAAAGCAATTGCTCATGAAATGAAAAATGTATCTCCGAGAGCCCTTCCTAAGCAAGATATTTTTACTAAGCTTTCTGGGCTTGAGCCACTGAATATTAGAGAAGACACCCTATTTATCAATGTTGGAGAGCGCACAAATGTAACAGGCTCTAAAGCTTTTGCTAGATTAATAATTGAAGAAAAATTTGAAGAAGCGGTATCAGTTGCTAGGCAACAGGTTGAAAATGGGGCTCAAGTCATAGATATCAATATGGATGAAGGTATGCTTGATTCCCTTAATGCCATGAAACATTTCTTAAATTTAATCGCATCTGAGCCAGATATTGCACGTATCCCCATAATGATTGACTCATCCAAGTGGGAGGTTATAGAAGCAGGATTAAAATGTGTTCAAGGCAAAGCCATCGTGAACTCAATCTCGCTTAAGGAAGGAGAACAAGCTTTTTTAAAGCACGCTCATTTATGTAGAAATTTTGGAGCTGCTGTGATAGTGATGGCTTTCGATGAGAAAGGCCAAGCTGATACATATGAACGTAAAATTGAGATATGTAAGCGTGCTTATGACACCCTCCTTAATAAATTAAATTTTCCACCTGAAGACATTATTTTTGATCCTAATATTTTTGCTGTTGCTACTGGCATTGAGGAACATAACAATTATGCTGTAGATTTTATTAACGCCACCAAATGGATTAAGAATAATCTTCCATACGCTAAAATTTCCGGTGGGGTGTCAAATGTGAGTTTTAGTTTTCGTGGAAATGATGAGGCAAGAGAGGCCATACATACCGTTTTCTTACATCATGCAATTAAAGCAGGTTTAACAATGGGAATTGTAAATGCTGGAATGATTGGTCTTTATGATGACCTTAGCGAAGACCTGAAAGAGGCTGTAGAAGATGTCATTTTAAACCGTAGACCAGATGCTACGGAAAGAATGATTGATATTGCAGGAACACTCAAAGGAAGTAAAAAGGAAAACCTAAAACTAAATTGGCGAGGAGATGAAAATACTCCCATGACTGTTGAAAAGAAAATTGAGTATGCATTGGTACATGGGATTACAGATTTCATAGTTGAGGACACTGAGGAAGCTCGACTCAAAATAATGCGTAGTAAAAATGGTAGGCCCATAAATGTCATAGAAGGACCTCTTATGGATGGAATGAACGTTGTTGGAGATTTATTTGGTCAAGGAAAAATGTTCTTACCTCAGGTTGTTAAATCAGCACGAGTTATGAAGCAGGCAGTTGCTCACCTTGTTCCTTATATTGAAAAAGAAAAAGAAGAGGATGAAAAAAGAACAGGGATTAAAGCGAAACCCAAAGGAAAAATGTTAATTGCAACAGTTAAAGGCGACGTTCATGATATTGGAAAAAATATTGTCTCCGTTGTGCTGCAATGTAATAACTTTGAGGTAGTTAACATGGGCGTAATGGTTCCCTGCGCGGAGATACTTGCAAAAGCTAAAGAGGAAAATGTTGACATTATTGGACTTTCTGGATTGATTACCCCCTCACTAGAAGAAATGACTAATGTAGCAAGCGAGATGCAACGGGATCCATATTTTAAAGAAAATAATATTCCTTTGCTTATTGGAGGAGCGACTACATCCAGAGCACATACGGCTGTAAAAATTTCAGGGCATTATGATGGTCCCGTGATTCATGTTTCAGATGCATCTCGATCAGTTTCTGTCATGCAATCCCTAATGGATCCAAAACAAAAAATGGAATACATTGTAAATTTATCCAAAGATTATGAAAATGTTCGTCAGATGCATTTAAAGAAAAAGGGGGCATCATTTATATCAATTGATGATGCTAGAAAAAATAAGTTGAAACTTACATTTAAACCAAAAAAACCTAAATATATTGGTAGGAGAGTATTTAAAAATATTGATCTAAATTTAATCAAAGAATATATTGATTGGTCACCCTTTTTTCAAACATGGGACCTTCATGGAAAATATCCTAATATTCTTAAAGACAGTGTAGTAGGTAAAAGTGCTACAGATCTTTTTACAGAAGCACAAAAAATGCTGAATAAACTTATTAACGAAAAAAAACTAAAGGCTAATGGCGTCGTAGGTTTTTATCCTGCAAATTCTATTAATGATGATATTCAAATATTCAAAGATGAATCGATGGAGTTAGCATTTACGTACTTTTGCTTAAGACAACAAACAAAAAAACCTGTAATTAAGGGGAACCAAAACCCCAATTTATGTTTAGCAGACTTTATCTCCCCAAAAAAAAATAACGTTACTGATTACATTGGTCTCTTTGCAGTCACGTCAGGAATAAATGCTAATGTTTACGAAGACATGTTTATAAAAGCAGATGACGATTACAGCGGCATCATGGTCAAGGCCATCACAGATCGATTGGCTGAAGCTTTTGCAGAGTATATGCATGATAGAGTTAGGCAAGACTTATGGGGGTATCAAACTGAACAACTTAGTAATGAAGACATGATAAAAGAAAAGTACCAAGGGATAAGGCCTGCACCTGGCTACCCAGCCTGCCCTGAACATACAGTAAAAAAAGATATATTCGCTCTGCTGCAAGCAAAAGAAATTGGTATGGAGCTAACAGAAAGTATGTCAATGATACCTGCGTCCTCAGTGAGTGGTTTTTATTTTGCACATCCCGAGGCAAAATATTTCAGTGTTGATAAAATTGATGAAGATCAAATTAATGATATGGCCACAAGAAGATCTATTTCTAAAGAGCACTTAAAAAAATGGCTTGCATCCAGCCTTAGATAAAAAATGCATATTCATATATTAGGTATATGTGGAACATTTATGGCAGGGATAGCATCCCTTGCAAAATCAAAAGGTTTTAAAGTTACCGGATGTGACCAAAACGTATATCCTCCCATGTCAACGCAACTTAAAGTGCAAGGAATAGATATAATTGAGGGGTTCAATTCATCCCAAACAGAACTAAACCCAGATATTTATATCATCGGTAATATTGTCAAAAGAGGAAACCCTCTTATGGAGAATATATTAAATAATTATTTGCCTTACCAATCAGGCCCCCAATGGCTATATGAAAATATTCTACATGAGAAGTGGGTTGTGGCTGTTGCAGGAACACATGGTAAAACAACAACCACTGCTATGCTCACGTGGATCTTAGAATACAGCGGACACAATCCTAGCTACTTGATAGGCGGCATTCCAACAAACCTAAAATCTTCATCAAGATTAATGGAAAATAAAGAATCTAACTTTTTTGTAATTGAGGCAGATGAATATGACACCGCTTTTTTTGATAAACGCTCAAAATTTGTTCATTATCGTCCACGTACACTTATTATGAACAATTTAGAGTTTGATCATGCAGATATTTTTGAAGATCTTAATCATATAAAAAGGCATTTCCATCATCTTGTAAGAATAATGCCAGAAAAGGGTCATATTATTTCAAATGCAAAAAGTAAAGCGCTCAATGAAGTTATAAAATTAGGCATTTGGTCTGAATTAGAATTATTTAATCAACATGAAGGTTGGTCATATCAATGGGAAGATGAAGGTAAATCTATTAATATTGCCTATAAAAATATAAAGCAAGGCATCCTCTCTTGGGAGATGATAGGGGATCATAATGCATCAAATGCACTAGGTGCAATTGCAGCCTCCTATCACATTGGAGTACCAATTTCAAAATCAATAGAAGCATTAACATCCTTTAAGGGCGTAAAAAGAAGATTAGAGAAAATAGGAGAATACAAAGGTAACATCAAAATCTATGACGATTTTGCTCATCATCCTTCTGCTATCAAAACTACATTGGATGGAATGAAAAAACTACAAAAAGTAGGGCGGATAGTTGCAGTATTTGAGCCAAGGTCCAATACAATGAAGCTTGGAAAAGTAAAAAAAGACCTACTAAATAGCCTATCATCAGCTGATGTGGTTTATTGCTTCGAAAATAATTTAGACTGGAGTCCAGCTGAATTATTTAAAAATACACCGAAAGTAAGGGTCTCAAATAATACTGATTGGATTTTAAATAGTATTATTGAAGAAAAGCAACCAAATGACCAAATTGTTTTTATGAGTAATGGCGGATTTTCAGGAATTCAAAAAAAATGTTTAAATTTATTTCAAAATGAATAATGATAGTAAATTAAAATATACAACCCATAAAATATCTATTGCCGTCGTTCTTTCTCTATTACTTCACCTAATGTTCTTTGCAAAATTAGATTTTAACAAGCTTTTAGAAAGTAATGATAATTACCATACAAATGAGTTAGAAGTCTTTGTTGAGCCTGAGGAAGAAAAAATAGGAAGTGAGCGTAAAGTGGAACGATTGCCAAAACAAAATGATAATTTAGAAAAATTAACAAATAATAAAATAACTAAAGAAGGTAAAGAAATTATTCCCGAAATAAAAGACAATACAGATGGCCCTATCAAAAAGAATCAGAATCAATCAAATGATGAAATAGTTACTCGAAAAAAATCTATAGATAAAACTAAGATTTTATCAAACCTCAGCAAACTAAATCTAAACATTAATATTCCATCACAAAATAAAAATATAAGAATAAAAAATATATCAGCCAAATCCCCTGAATATATTTATCGTTTATATTTTGAGGCCTGGAAAAAGAAAGTAGAGAGAATGGGGGCAATGAATTATCCCGATTCAGCAAAAATAAATAACAGCTTTAGTAATCTTATAATGAAAGTGACTATTAATTTTAATGGTGAGGTTGATAATATCTCCATTATAAAAAGTTCTGGTAAGGATGACTTAGACTTAGCAGCCATAGGTATAGTTAGAAATGGGTCGCCGTATGCGCCTTTTAGTGAGCAAATGAAAAGAGAGGTTGATAAAGTTAATATCACAAGAATATGGAGATTTACTGAGGATAAAAATTTATCTACTAATAAATAATGGTTTATTACAAATATCATATTTTTTTCTGCTTAAATCAAAGAAATGGCCAAGAACAATGCTGTTGCGATTCTGGTGCAGAGGATAATTTTAACTATATGAAACGCAAACTTAAATCACTTAATCTGTATGGTACAAAGCAGTCAAGAGTCAATCGAGCGGGATGCTTTAACCGCTGTCAAGAAGGCCCCTTAATGGTGATTTACCCAGAAGGAACATGGTATAGATATATTGATAATGAAGATATTGATGAAATCATTAATCAACATATTATTAATGGCAAAAGAGTGAAACGTTTATTAGTTTAAGCTTTCAGAAATAAATGTATTCAATTTATTTCTTGTGTGATCAGATATTTTAGTTTTCTCAAATTTTTTTTGCTGTGACCAAATTGTACCTGGAAAATGATTATCATTATAAAATCTTGGAATAATATGCCAGTGAATATGAGGAGTTAAGTTACCCAAAGAAGCTAAATTAATCTTATCAGGCTTATAGAAAATTTTAATTGCTGACTCAACAACAAAAACAACATTCATTAATTCAATCCTGACATCCTTATCAAGATCAGTCATTTCCTTTATATGCTGTATATATTCAACACGATAATATGCCGAGTATGAAGGATCATCTATCTCAACAACTCTGAATTTACTATTTTTCCATATTATTGGATTAACAGGGTCTAAACATAAATCACATTTATCCATTCATGAAACCTCAAGCATCTTATTAAGGGCAAGCTTTGCGAGGGTGGCTTCCTTTTGCGGAACCTTAATTACATTTACTGGGTTACCTTCTATTATATTCTCTAAAGACCAGGCAAGATGTTGTG